>JASBSE010000435.1 GCA_030149115.1 Winogradskyella sp.
CCATTTAATGCTAAATACCATGAGTTTGTCAACACATTATCCCCTTCTATAGTCAGAAGATTATTTACAATTATACCAAGATTAGTATGGGATTCTGTCGTAGACACTTCGTTATCTATCTGAATAATACTCCAAGCCTTGTTTGAGCTTATATCTTCAACATCCCAAACATCTCCATGCTCCCAAGTATTTTGATCTGCCCAATTACCATCTTGATTGGTTTTATAAGGCAATGGTGCTGTTTGAAAGTAAATATTCTTAATGTTATATAGTTTTGCACCTGTAAGATCTAATGAAGGTGAGACTTTATTGTCTGTAACGTCGTCCTTATAACCATCCATTTTAAAATATCTTACTAAGTTACCTCCTATTGAACCTATGTCCTTTGGTACAATCATTCCCTGATCAAAACCTAATGCGTCATTCAATTCTTGGTAAACCATTCTTTGAAGTTCCTGATTAGAAAGAGCTATGTCAAAAACTCTAGCCTCATCTATTTCTCCTTTGAAATATAGTTGCGAGCCTGTATCTAACGGTTTTCTTCCTATTCTATATATAAAATCTGGTGATGAACTTACTACTGCTCCTGTTTCAGATGCATTAGATGCTACTTCTTCACCGTTAATGAATACCTTTAATGTATCTCCTGAATCTAAACCGTTATAGATTACTGAAACATGAACCCATTCGTTTAAAGGAATAGCCTCTGAAGTGGTTATTGTAGAACCTCCATTTAAATACACTTGGATTCTTCTATTGGCTAGTACTGAAATATAAAAATTGGTTTGTCCCATAATAACACCTTCAGTACTAAAATCACTATCTAATTTGACCCAAGCCATCTGCGAGACTTCGTTAAAACCTTCTACTATATTAACTAACTCTTCAACGTAATCATTTCTTCCGTCAAAGTATAAGCTGTATGAATCTTCAAGATCTCTTGGTGATCCGAAAACAGATTCATCAGTATCAAATGAACTTAAGAGTCCATCCTTATCTGCATCTATTGAACCATCAATAACACCATCATTATTAGCATCAAGTGCAGCATAAATTGTAGTGTCAATATCACTACCATTAGTTGGATCGTTTAATGGATCATTACTATCTATATCTATATAGTCTGGTATTCCATCTCCATCAGTATCAAAAGGATCTGGATAGGAAAATGTTCCATGATCGTTAGTTGAAATTGTATCAACATCATCATCATTGTCATCCATTAAAGATAAAATACCATCTCCATCAGGATCATCATTCTTAATATTTTCAGCAGTATCTTGATAGTCTGTGCCCTGACCAATTCCATCACCTGAAATGTCTATGTCACCAAAACCATCATACTCAACATTATCAAAAATACCGTCATTATCACTATCTAAATCTAAATAATCTGGAACTCCATCTCCATCACTATCTCTAGGAACAAGAGATTCGTATGTATCATGTACGCCATTTCCATTAGCGTCTACCCATGGGTTTGTGGTGTCATTAAAAACAGTAGCGTCATAATTGTCATCAATTAGCCCTAGTTCTACCACATTAGGGATACCATCATTATCATTATCTAAATCAATTGCATCTGCAACACCATCACCATCTAAATCACATAATGTTTGCTTAACAAAAATATCATCAATGGCTAAGTCATTTCCGAGACCACCTAAATTTGCATTACTTAATTCTACAGTAAATTGTGTATATGTAGTTGTAAAACTAGCAGAAACCTCTACCCAATCACCTGCTGGACTTGTAGGTGGTATTTCACCTGAAGCTTGAGAAGCTATAACGTTACCATTAGGATCGTAAATAGTAATAATTACATTTGGTCGCTCTCTTGACGCTAACTCTGTTGGGTCAATATCATCTCTATCAATGTTTATTACATAAAAACCAAACTCAATAGGAACATTTGCCGTAGCTCCAGTAATAAGCTGACTATAAAAGACACCAGGATTTTCATCCGCATTAAAAATAGCCATTCTACCATTAACATCTCCAGGTGTATGATCTTCACCTGCATACCAATAGTCTTCAGCCCACTGTGAAATATCAGTGTTAATATCATCTGCTACATCATCATCGTTAGTAATTGTATAATGAACGGTATAATCACCATCATTAACACTTTCTGGGTTATAGGTTGATGGGCATGCAACCCCTGTCCCGTCCTCATAACAATAGGTTGTGGTAACACCCGAATAGTTTCCGTTAATTTGCACACGATTTGTACCTGCGCCAAAGGTTTCATTAAGAAACATTAAATCTGTAGTTGTGGCATAAGGATAGGTTGAACAAGTATTTGTTTCTTCGGTATCAGTGACACCGTCATTATCATCATCTTCATCAATATTATCTGGAACTCCGTCACCGTCAGTATCTGGAAATGTTTGAGCACCTTCACCTTCAATTAAAAATGTAAATGGGTTTTCGTCTGGGTCATCTGAAGCTACAGAAACAGTACTTGAAATTGTTCCTATTGTAGATGGATTGAATGCTAAAACAAATGTTGTAGACTCATCTGGAGCTAAAACTGTTGATGCTGGCTGGTTGGTAACAGTAAAGTCGGCTGAACCTGATAATGACACATATGGAGATGTAAGGGTTAAATCTAACACTCCATTATTTGTGATTTCAAAGGTTTTTTGTAAAGCACCAGAGTTAATATCATAAATCCCAAAGTCTGTATTATTATTTGTAGATGTCGTCGTTGCCCCATAGGTTATGGTATTACTATTACCTAATAATTGAATGTTTTGTGTTGTCGCATCATTCAATATCTCAACTTGATAATCTTCGAATTCTTCGGGTTGACCATCAGTATTACCGCATGGAGTGTTAGAAGACCAATATCGCCTAGCACCTATTCGCATCACAGTTGTGCCAAGTGGTATTCCTGTAGGCACTGTAAACGTTAAATCCGTTAAACCTTCACCACCTATATCTCCAACTAATTCTCCCGCATCTAAAAATGATCCATTTTGATTATAATCAATATATATAGACCAACCCATATTACCACCATTAACAGCTATAGAACCCGTATAAGATGCATTTCTTGTAAGATCAGCTGGTGTTAGGTCTAGATAACTTGCATAACCACCATCGTCACCCGAGGTATTATTTATTGTGTTTGTATCACCCGCTAAAGTAAAATTAGTTATGTAATGAGAACCACTTGAAATACTTGTAGGCTCACAATGACCTAGATTAACAAATACATTAACTGTAGCCGTATCACAATCATTATTAGCATCGCATAAATTATATGTAAAACTATCAGAACCCATAAAGTCGGTATCAGGTATATACTCAAAAACACCATCAGAGATTTCAGTTACAGTTCCATTAGAAGGTGCCGTATTTAAAGCATAATCATCACCATCAGTACCATCTGAGGTACCAATATTATCATTACCACTTACATCTACCTGATTAGATGCTCCCGAAGTACTATCCTTGATTACAGTTAATGAATCGTCTCCTGCTATAGGATCCAAAATCGTCGCTCCTGTAATATTAATTGTATAATCTTCTACTTCTGCTCTACCACTAAATGTACAAGCGTCTGAAGCCATTACAGCGGGCTCGCCACAACTACTACAGTAAGAACCTGCTACTCTTAAAACTGCAGTACCTGTTACTGCTAAAGGATCTATAGTAATGTTAGAAGTAAAAGACTGTGTGCCAGTTCCGTTATTCACATAGCCTCCAGAATCATACACCTGAACATAGTTACCCGTACCATCATAATCAATCCAAAAACGCATTTTTAGATCTCCCCATGTTTCTTTTGTATTTGTAACTGTAAAAGTGTAAGAATTACCTGCTGTAACATTAACGGATTGGGCTGTGTAATTCACATAACTTTGTTGAATTGCACTGCTATTGTTTATGCTTGAAGCTGCATCTCCTGTTAATGTAAAATTGGAAATACCAAAATTATTATAATTAACCATTCCCGAAGGAGTGCACTGAGAATTTATTTTAAAAAATGTAAAAAAAGAGAACAGCAGAATAACCGTCCTTATATAGAGAATGTAATTCTTCTTCATAGGCTAAGCGATTTGGTGAGGGACGGAACAAAAATATGCAATCGATTACTATATCAACACTTTAAGCCTAAAAAATCACGTTTACGTGTGCATTTTTCTCGATTAAATACGTGTTTTTGACTATTGATAAGTTTTTGTCAAAAAAAGCCTTCTTTTATTAAGAATTACTCAAGGAACTACGTTCTTAATTTCAGGATTTTACTTAATTTTTTGAAGAATTAAGTAAAAATCACCCTAATAGATTGTAAAAATCGTTCTTTTTCTGCGTAAAAGTAAAAGGTCGATTACTTTAAATAAACGACCTTAAACTTCATTAATTTACTATAATTTTCTTACTTATTGAAGCATTATTAGCTGTGACTAAGTTTACAATGTAAGCTCCAGTATTTAAGTTTTGTAATGTATACTCATTATAAGACCCTTCTAAGCCAGATGTTCTATATACTGATTGTCCTAGCATATTTAAAACCTCTATACTTCTTATATCTTCATTTTTAGGATTCAATACAACTATTTTGTTTCTGTTCATTGCGTAGTACAATGATATGTCTTCTATGTCTGCGTTATTTAAGGACAGAGTTTCTGATTCATCTTGGAACACAATTTCTAACCTATCATTAAACTCTCCAGCTTCTGATAAAAACTGATAAGGTCCATCTTCTCTTAAGTTGTGATAAGTATCCGTTAAATTATCTCTAAGGTAAATATCCTGATCTTCTGAAACATACTCTGTATTTGTAATCTTAATTGTATAATTGTGAGTTCCTGAAGATTTTAATGCTAATGGCACCACCTTATCTGTAGTTATATTACTGTAAGCCTGAATTGAATACACATCATCTCCCATTATTAGATTAAGATCATTACTTCCAGGCGATGTATTTTTCGCTTCGTACCCATAATCAAAATCATCTGTAGTTTCATCACTAAAACCTAATAGTAATTCTCTTCTTGTTTGTGGTCCATCAACCGAGTTAAACTCTATGCGAATCTTTTGCATAACATTTTCTTCAGAATCTGAGGAATCTTGATCTGCTGTCTTTTGAGAATTTGGACTACCTCTAAAGAATACTGAACCTGAATTGTATGATCCGTCTGCATCAGCCTCTTTAACAAATAAACGCTGACTATTATTAAAAACCACATTTCCACTTGCTAAAATCTCTACAGTAAATCCTTGGCCTACTGGTAAATATCTTGTTGGCACTTTTGTACCATCTTGACTTCCGTTTGTAGCACCTTCGATACCCACAAACTGGTAAGCTCTAATTCCGCCCGTTTTGTTTACCTGAGCATAACCACCATTATAGTCATTTAAATTATGAGAACTCCCACTCCATTGCTGCCAAAGCATTATAGTACCATCTATAATACCCGCATTATCATCTATAAATTTATGAATATCTATAGCTGATGGATATGGATTACCCAATAAATAATCTGTTTTTGACACTGCTGGCACAGAACCATCACCACCTACATCTATAACAGGAACTACTATAGTTCCATTATTTGGTTTTCCTTGAAATATATATTGTTGCTCTGACCCAACACCTGTTCCTTTTTGAGTATAACCTATACCTGGTTCTATAGGACTTGATGTATTAAGGCTAGCCCAATCATAATACGTAACACCATTTTTGTAGGTATACATCCAATAGGTACTAATTTTTCCTGTTTGGTGGTAACTACTAGTAAATTGAAAATCGCTTCCGTCTGGTTTCTTTAACATTCCAGTATTAAAATCTGTGTTGTTATCGTTATTTGCAGAAGAATTATTATCCGTTAAAGCAGATACCGATGTAAACCCTACAGGCGAAGACCAGTAATTATACCAGTAAACACTACCTGTACCTTCTTGTCGTCTTTTAATTTTTCCTGTTGCTGATGTTACTAAATCACTCTTAATGTTCTGAATTAATTGCGAATCTTCTTTTAAATCTAAAGTTCCATAAAGTCCTAAAAACCAATTATTATTTACAGCATTACTACCTTCTACATTTAAAACTCCATTTGTATTAATAATTAAACCAGAACCTGAATAAGAAGTAGATAATGTAACCTCATTATCAATTTCTATAATACTCCAGTCTTTTACATTTTCTACATCTGTAATATCATTAACATCTCCATGTCCCCAAGTACTAGCAGCTGTCCAATCTCCATCTTGAGTAGATTTATAAGGTAATGGTGCTGATTGATAACACAAATCCTTAACATTATATATAACTGCTCCTGTATTTACATCTACGGAAGGTGTTACTTTATTATCTAAAATATCATCTTTGAAAGTGTCCATTTTGTAATATCGAATTAGATTGTTTCCGATATTATTATCTGAGATGTCCTTAGGTATTATTTTACCTCTATTAAAGTTTTGATCTTCATCTAATTCCTGATAGACAATCTTTTGAATTTCATCTTCTGATAAATTGGTATTAAAAACTCTGACTTCATCTATTTGTCCTTTAAAATATTGTTGTCCGCCAGAGTCAAAAGGCTTTCTCCCTATTCTATATGTTTCTTGTGAAGAAACAGGAATATTCCCAGAAACATCATTGCCAGATGCTACTTCTTCACCATTTATATAAATCTTTAGCCTATCTTCTGAAGCCGAACCATTATAAACTACTGTAACATGAGCCCATTTATTATATTGCAACTTAGAAGACGTTGGTACTTGTATAAAATCACTACTACTTGTATACAATCTTACCTTTCTTGATCCACTAACTGCAACCCAAAAGTTTTCTTGTCCCATAATTGCTCCTTTAGAGTTAAAATCTTGATCAATCTTAACCCATGCCATTTGCGTTACTTTAGACAAACCTTCTACAACGTTAGATGCTTCTTCTATGTAATCATTTCTACCATCAAAGCATAAACTTAATGAACCATTTTCTATATCTCGTGGCGACCCAAAAACAGCATTATTTGTATCAAAGCTATCTAATATCCCATCACTATCTGTATCAACTGAGCCATCTAATATGCCATCATTATTCCCATCTAAATCGGAATAGATAGTAGTACCTATATCACTACCGTTAGATATATTATTAGTAGCATCATTACTAAACAAATCAAGGTAATCTGGTATTCCATCTCCATCTGTATCTAAAGGTACTGAATAACTTAATGTTCCATGATTACCTGTGTTATCATCTAATAAATGAAGTATTCCATCTCCATCTTGATTATTTTCTATAGTATCTGTAGAGACATCATTATAATCACTTCCATCACCAACTCCATCTCCATTAATGTCAATATCACCTAAACCATCATATTCTACACTGTCAAAAATACCATCATTATCACTGTCTAAATCTAAATAATCTGGCACTCCATCACCATCAGAATCAACAGGAATTACATTCTCATAAGAATCATGCACCCCATTTTGGTTAGTATCAGACCATGGATTTGTAGAATCGTTATATACAGTAGCATCAAAATTATCATCTATAAGCCCTAATTCTACAACATTAGGAATACCATCATTGTCATTATCTAAATCAAAAATATCTGCGACACCATCACCATCTAAGTCACAAAGTGTTTGCTTAACAAAAACATCATCTATAGCCAAGTCGTTACCAATACCACCTAAATTAGCATTACTTAATTCAACCGTAAACTCTGTATAGCTTGTGGTAAAACTAGCACTAACCTCAACCCAATCTCCAGCAGCACTTGTAGGTTGAATTAAACCTGAAGTTTCTGAAGTTATGACATTACCATTAGGGTCATAAATTGTTATAACAACTTCTGGTCTTATTCTAGAAGATACATCAGGAGCATCATCTCTATCAATATTTATTGCATAAAAACCAAACTGCACAGGCACATTTGGAGTAGCACCAATAATAGACTGACTGTAAAACACACCTGGTTCTTCAGTTGCATTGAATATAGCCATTCTTCCATTGGTATCATTAGGTGTATGGTCTTCACCAGCATACCAATAATCCTCTGCCCAACTAGCAATATCTACATCAATACCATCATCAACATTATTATTATTTGTTATTATATGATGAACGGTATAATCACCATCATTAACACTTGTTGAATTATAACTAGTAGAGCATGAGCCTGTACCATCCTCGTAACAGTAAGATGTTGTTACACCTGAATAGTTTCCATTTATTTCTACTCTATTTGTTCCCGAACCAAAAGTCTCATTTAAGAAAACCACTTCTGTTGTGGTAGATGAAGCATTGCTATTACACAATGAACTCTCTACACTATCCAAAATTCCATCATTATCGTCATCTAAATCAACTATATCTGGAACACCATCACCATCAGTATCAATCGAAGTATCATTTCCTTGGCCCTGTAATGTAAATGTAAATGGGTTTTCATCTGGATCATTAGAATAAACAGAAACCTCAGTTGAAACTGTTGCTGTAGAAGACGGATCAAATTCTATGACAAAGTTTGTAGATTCACCTGCGGCTAATACCACTTGTGATGGTTGACTAACTATTGAAAAATCTGAGGACCCACTTATAGCAACATATGGTGAGGTTAATTCTAAATCGGAGTCACCCTCGTTAGTAATTTCAAATGTTCTTTGAATTCCGCCTGAGTATATATCATAAGATCCAAAATCTGTATAGTTTGATTCAATCGTTGAAGTATCTCCGTTAGAAATTGAGTTGTTATTACCTAATAAAGCTATATCCGGAACATTCGATGAAGAAGAAGATCCAAAATTGATTAAATAATCCTCTACCTCACCATTTGCCCACTGAAAATCACATGATGTGAAATTTGTGTCACTACCACCTCTTACAGCTACACGTATTTTTGACAAAACCTCATCTGCTGTGCTAGGTACAGGTATACTAATTGGTACAGTTACTGTTTTATTACCGCCAGTGTTATTTGTATCCTGAAATGTAAATAAGGATCTTTCGCCTGCATCTTCATAATCGTTATCTGAGCTTTCATTAAAATTCAGCCAAACTGCAACTGTATTTACATTAGTATTCCAACCATTTAAAGTTACATTTATACTACCTATTAAAGTTTCACCCGTAGGAATTTCAGCAGTTGTAACACCTGAGTAATAAGTATATCCACCTGTAGAACCAGAACTACTATTATTAATTCCGGCTAAAGAAACATTGGAAATATAAAGT
Source organism: Winogradskyella sp. (assembly GCA_030149115.1). Classification (GTDB taxonomy): domain Bacteria; phylum Bacteroidota; class Bacteroidia; order Flavobacteriales; family Flavobacteriaceae; genus Winogradskyella. Next base: position 9,209 of record JASBSE010000435.1, read on the forward strand.
GTATTATAATTATTGATATTAGCTGGTTCACAAAACAAAGGTACTGTTTCTGTCGTCGAACCACTGCCACCAACAAAATTTACGTTGTAATCTTCTACCTCACCTGCTTCCCAACCATAATCACAAGATGTGAATGATGTTCCGCTTCCTGTTCTCATACCAACACGCATCCTTGCAAGACCATTTTGCACATCAGAAGGAATAGGGATACTTACAGGTACAGTTATGTTTTTCTTACCACCAGTACTATTGGTGTCTTGAAAAGTGAATAAAAAACGCTCACCACTATCTTCAAAATCATCATCTTCTTCATTGAAGTTTAACCAAACTACTACAGTATTAACATCTGTATTCCAGCCATCAATTTTTACTTTAACAGTCCCTGTTAATGTTTCACCTGCAGTTATGTCTGTAGGAGAGACACCTGAATAATAGTTGTAAGAACCTGTAGGTCCACCACTACTTTTATTAATAGTACCTATTGATACTTTAGAAATGTAATTAGTATTGTATGTATTAATATTTACTGGTGTACAGTACTGTGCATGTATGCTTGAAAAAAACAAAGCATTAAACAACAGCAAAAAACAAATTAAGGGTGTTTTTGAAGTTTTCATAGGTCAAGATAATAGCGTCTAGGACAAGACTTTGAGGGGCAGAACTATCCTTTACATTAGCAAAAAATTATTAACATTTTTTAATAACGGGAGCAATTATAGAAATAAAAAACTTAATAAACTAATAAAAAAGGTATTTTTTATCGACTAAATGCTTGATTAATCCGATTAAAGGCTTGTTGTGTCAGAAAAATAAAACATAAAACACTATAAATCAGATTATAAAGTTTGTTAAGTCTTCTATTTTGGAAATTAACTGAATTTTGATTAAAGTATTTTTTAAAGCAATCTTATTGTATTTAGATACAAAAATTGTAGAAAACCCAAGTTTTTCGGCTTCTAAAATACGTTGCTCTACACGTTGGACAGGTCTAATTTCTCCAGACAAACCAACCTCAGCTGCAAAACAATAATCGCTTGGCAACGCTACATCTTCATTTGATGATAATATGGATGCTACTACAGCTAAATCTATCGCAGGGTCATCTACAGTAATACCTCCTGTAATATTTAAAAAGACGTCCTTAGCTCCTAGCCTAAAACCTGCTCGTTTTTCTAAAACTGCCAATAACATATTTAATCGTTTGGCATTAAAACCAGTTGCAGATCTTTGAGGTGTACCATAAACTGCTGTACTCACTAAAGCTTGTACTTCTATCATTAAAGGTCTTAAACCCTCTAAAGTGGCAGCTATAGCATTACCCGATAATTCCCCATCTTTTTCAGAGATTAATATTTCTGAAGGATTGGACACCTCTCGTAAACCTGAACCTTGCATTTCATAGATACCAAGCTCATTAGTTGACCCGAAACGGTTTTTATGCGCTCTCAGAATTCTAAATACATGGTTTCGGTCACCTTCAAATTGAAGGACAGTATCCACCATATGCTCTAAAATTTTTGGGCCAGCTATATTTCCATCCTTAGTTATATGACCTATCAAAAGAACTGGTGTTGCCGTTTCTTTGGCAAATTTTATTAGTTCGGTCGTACATTCTTTTATTTGTGAAATGCTTCCGGCTGAAGATTCTATATAATCACTATGTAAGGTTTGAATGGAATCTATAATTACCAAATCTGGTTCTACAGCTTCAATTTGTTTAAAAATGTTTTGAGTTTTGGTTTCCGTAAGGATATAGCAGTTGTTATCCTTAGGGTTAATACGCTCTGCTCTCATTTTTATTTGTTTCTGGCTTTCTTCACCTGAAACATATAGAGTTTTATATGGCAAACTTAAGGCTACCTGAAGAAGTAACGTACTTTTACCAATGCCAGGTTCACCACCTAAAAGCGTTAAAGACCCTTGCACCATTCCACCTCCTAACACTCGATTAAACTCTGCATCTTGCATGTTAAATCTTGCTTCTTGCGCTGTATCAATCTCATTAATCTTTAATGGCTTTGACACACGCCTTGTAGATGATGTTGTTGTTTTCCAGCTACTCTTTTCAGGTTTTTGAATAACTTCTTCTGCAATAGTATTCCACGCTTTGCAAGATGTACACTGCCCTTGCCATTTAGCATATTGAGCACCACAATTTTGACAAAAAAAAGTTGTTTTTACTTTAGCCATTAAATCACTCTCCTTAATTATCTTCCTTTTCCTTATTCTCTTTATCTTCTTTGGCTTTCTTTTCTTTTTCTGCCTTTGCTGCTTCTTTTTCTGCCTCTTTTTCCTCCTTCTCTTTTTGCTTGGCTAGCTTACGCTCTTCCTTTTCAATCTCTTTTTCTAACTCCATTAACTCAATAGTACCATTAAGTTCTTCTAATTTAGAAGTTATATAATCAATAGTTATAAGTGGAGTTTCTTCGAGTTTTAAAGCATCTTCGTAATATTTAATTGCCTTTTTGGTGTCTTCAGTTTTCTCTGCGTGCATTGCTAAATAATGACTTCCTAAAACAGACTCTGGATACAGCTTTTTAGCAAGTTTACCTATCGCTTCTAAAGATTCTAAATCTTCACGCTGTTCTGCTGCTCTTCTTATTTTTTCAAACTCTTCCTCTGTGATTGGTTTTACTATACCAAAAAGCTCTTCTATCCTATCGTAGCGCTCTACTAAATAGTCATCTAAAGTTCCTTCGTAAGGCAAGACTTTTTCTTCTAGTTCTTTTTCACGAAGTGGTTTGTACAGTTCAAAAATCTTATCGAAAGATCTTGCTATGGCACTATTTACTAAAGTGTAATGTGTATCGTTATCAAAATCATCAAAATAATAGGTTAAAACCTGGTTGTTTACAGCAGAAATTTGCTCATTGGCACTTAGCACAGCTTCTCTTATGTATGGCAAATCTTTGTCTGATGTTGCCATGTAATAAAAAATATCATCTTTAAAAAACTCTAAACGCTCCCCTAAATAATCTCTAACAGTACCCGACAAATCAGGGCTTATACATACATAAGCGTTGAATATTGGATCTTCCTTAAAAAGGAAAGAGTTAATAAAATTACCCATTAAATCATGACCTACAGCTACTTTGAATTTGCTTAAATTATAATTTTCTTCTAAATATGGTATTAGTTCTTGAGCCACGAAATTATGAAAACGCAAACCCGATTCTTTTGGTAAACCAGTGACCTCATCGCAATACCCATCATATCGTCTATCATTACCCTGTACTACACCAACTATTATCGAACTTGGCATATCATCAAAGTAGGTTTGAAAATGTACCTGACCAGCGATAGGTTCAAATAAATAATCACCATCAAAAACAATAATTAAAGGATACATTATCTCTGAAGATGGATCATAGTTTTTAGGTAATTTTATTTTTAATTTTCTTACACTACTAAGATTAGATGAATTAATTTCTTTGTAACTAATCTGGGCAAATAGAGGCAAACCTACAAGCAATAGAAAACCTATTATAATTGCTTTTTTATAAGAATTTAAGTTTTGACTTTTACTGTAAAACATTTCAGATCTTTTAAGAATTTTAATCATTTCTGTTTTGTTTTAGTTTTTTAATTCATCTTGTATTTGATACATCTTATCCAACATCATTTCCTTATCAATGTACTGAGATGGTTCTAACATTAGTCCTGACTTATATTGAAGCAACGCTTTCCTGAGATTGCCTGAAATCTCATAGTACATTCCCATGTAGTACACACTCAGCATAGACCTTGGATATTCTTCTTTTACCAATAAAGCAAGATTTTCTAAAGATGTTAAGTCATCTTTTTTCTTAGAAGCTGCAGCAATAGCTCTAATATCATTTTCTATAAGCTGCTTTTTAAATCCGTAGAAGTACTTAATATCATTGTACTTATTTATAAGATAGTCGTATGGTGACCCTTCATATGTAAGTATTTTTTCTCTGTATTCCTTTCCGTCTATAGGCTTATATAATGTAAAAATTACATTTAATGCCTTTGGAATACCCATACCCACAAGGGAGTAGTGGTTGGCATCATCAAAATTGTGAAATGTATACTTTAAATTTTCATTTTCTACCGTCTTCAGCTTTGCATCACACTCTATTACTTCTGCCTTTATGGACTTAAAATCCTCACTTCCGGTAGCCAGATAATAGAAGGTTTCTTCATTTAAACTTGCAAGCTGTGGTTTAATTTTATCTATAACCCCTTCCTCTAAATCTGGACTTAAGCTAATATATGCTCTAAACAGATCTTTATTTTTTAGAAGAAAGTAATTTATAAAATTAGCACCTTCATCATGACCTGCTATTACCTTAAATGACGATATTTTGTATTTATTTTCTAAAAATGGAATTAATTCTTTTGCTAAAAACGTGTAGAAATTCTCACTACTCTCTGTAAGATTACCTTCGTCATCATGCTCAAAGTCTGTTTTTCTATATATTTCTTGATTAACACCAACTACAAAACACTCTGGTATATCTTCCCAATAAGCTTGATAATCTACGTTACCTGCAACCGGCTCAAAAAGATAATCTCCATCTAACACAATAACTAGAGGATATACACGCTCTGCTTTTGAATCGTAATTTCTAGGCAATTGAATTTTTAACTCTCTGGGACTATTTAGTTGGTCTGAGTGTACTGTTTCTATTTTACCTTGTGCAATACCATTAAAAAACACACATATAAAAAAAAGAAAGTAGAAGAATTGCTTCATAGTAGATTATGGTCTTTAAAGTTAAAGCAAGGTAAAAAATATTTCTATATACCTGCTTTCTTTCTGTTGTAGATTGGCAGGTAGATTAAAGAAACACCACCAAGTATAATGATTATAAGTGTTTGCGTTGACCACATAATCCATCCAAATGCTCTACTTGGATCTTCAGCTATACTAAACAAGCCAAATGCTATAACTACAGCCTCCGGAAAAGAACCTATACCTCCATTAGTTGCTGCAATGCTAAAACTTGCTAAAATAAATCCTATTAAAATTGCTGCTAACGGTATTTGTTCTATTTCTGGCAGTGCAAATGTGGTAATGTAAAACATAAACAAATACATTACCCATATAAAAATGGTATGAAAAATAAATGACCATTTTTTCTTCATTTTAAATATACTAAGAACACCTTCCACCAAACCACCAATAAATTCTTTGATTTTTAAAGCAACTTGAGAACTACTTCTAATAATAAGAGCATACATTAAAACTGCCAAACCAAAAAGGATTAAAACACCAAATATTAATGTTGAAGAATTAAATTTATTCGCAAAAAACTCATAAATAAATTCAAACTCTAAAATAAGTGCCAACCCTATAATTAAAAGAAGCATAATAGTATCTGCTACACGTTCGGCCACAATGGTTCCAAAACCCTTATCAAAAGGAATATTTTCATAATTAGTCAGTATGGAAGCTCTAGCCACTTCCCCTGCTCGCGGTATAGTTAAGTTAATGAGATATGCTGAATATACCGCCATAAAGCTATTAGCTAACTTAGGTTTATAACCCAGAGGTTCTGCCATAAAAAGCCAACGATACGCTCTAGACAAATGGCTTAAAACGCCACAGGCTACACCAAGAACTATCCAAAAATAGTCAGCATTTTTAAAATACTGAATTAGCTTTGAAATTGATATTTGAGACAATGAATACCACACCAAAACCACACCTAAGAGTAAGGGTATCACAACTTTTAGGATGGACTTGAGTTTGCTCAAACAATGTTATTTTAGAAGATTGTTAGCTTCATTAGGAAACACTAAAGATGGTTTAAAAACTTTAGCTTCTTCAATATCCATGAAAGCATAAGTAATTAAAATTAGAATATCTCCAACAGCTACCTTACGCGCTGCTGCACCGTTTAATGTAATTTCACCACTGTTTCTAGGACCAGGAATACAATAGGTTTCTAGACGTTCACCGTTGTTATTGTTAACAATCTGAACTTTTTCTCCTTGTATAATATTTGCTGCATCCATTAAATCTTCATCAATAGTTATACTACCAATGTAATTTAGGTCAGCTCCTGTACATTTTACACGATGAATCTTAGATTTTACAACTTGAATTTGCATGAGGCAAAGATAATTAATTTAAGGCGATATTATCTATAAGTCTTATATCACCTGCATAAACAGCAACAAAGGCTCTATATGTCTTTTTTGTTGATTTTCTTTTTACTGGTTTTAAGGTATCTGTGTCTGCAATAATAAAATACTCTAGCTCTAATAAAGGCTGTTTCTTAAATTGCTTCTCAACCCATTCCGTTACATTTTTAGCACTTTTTGTGCCAAACTTAGTTTTGGCAGATTTTAATGTTTCATATATAAATGGTGCAACCTTACGATGATTTTCCGTCAGTCTAGTATTTCTAGAACTCATAGCCAAACCATCTTCTGCTCTATGAATAGGGCAACCTATAACCTTTACTGGTATATGATGTAATTCTACAAGCTTCTTTATAATCTGTAGTTGCTGAAAGTCTTTTTCACCAAAATAGGCTCTGTTTGGTGTAACAATTTCAAACAATCTTTTTACGATAGTACCAACTCCATTAAAATGTCCTTCTCTAAAAGCACCTTCCATTTCATTTTCAAGACCATCAAATTTGAAAGATTGTGATTTTACATCGTCCCCATAAACATCCTCAACAGCAGGTGCATACACTACTATTTTGTCGTCACTAACAGTCTTTAACAGCTCTATATCTGTCTCTAAAGTTCTTGGATACTTTACTAAATCTTCTTGGTTATCAAATTGAGTAGGGTTTACAAAAACACTAACCACAGCTACATGGTTTTCACTTAATGCTTTCTCTACCAAAGATAAATGACCTTCATGAAGTGCACCCATAGTTGGCACAAAACCAATTAACATGTTTTTGGTCTTAAAATCATCTATAAGTTGAGATAATTCAGATTTATTATGAAAAACTTTCACTTTAGTAACAAAAAATTAACGCGTGCAAACATAATATTTTACTGGCAATCTGCACAAATTTTTGTAATTTTGCATGTTTTTTACTCTTAATTTACAAAAGCAGAAGATTTTATGAAAGATAAACGAATATTGTATGTGTCCTCGGAAGTAGTTCCATATTTACCAGAAACAGAGATTTCTTCAATGTCATTTGAAGCTCCTAGAATGGTAAACAAACAAGGAGGGCAAATACGAATATTTATGCC
>JASBSE010000463.1 GCA_030149115.1 Winogradskyella sp.
CATAAATAATTATAATCTCTACGTTAATCTAAGAAACAATAACGACTATGCATATAGCAATTTGTTTCTCATCGTAGAGTTAAATTATCCAAATGGTAAAGCTGTGACAGATACTTTAGAGTATAAAATGGCTGCAAAAAATGGTGAACTTTTAGGTTCAGGATTTACAGACATAAAAGAAAATAAACTTTGGTATAGAGGTTATAAATCTCCTTTTAAGTTTACAGAGAACGGGGATTATAGTGTAAATATTCAACATGCGATGCGAAAAAATGGAGAGGTTAATGGTGTTGAAAATTTAGAAGGAATTACAGATATAGGTTTTAGAGTAGAACCAGCTCAAAATTAGGCGTTATGGCAAAAAAGAAGACAACAAAATCTAAAACACAAACAGTAGATTTTTCAAAATATATAAGATGGTTCTGGATATTATTTTCAGGAGGTATTCTTGCTGTAGTATTGTTATTTCTTTTTGCATCTTGGGGACTTTTAGGTGAGATGCCAGATCATACTAGATTAGAAAATCCTGAAACTAATTTAGCAACAGAAATCATTTCTTCAGATGGTGTAACATTGGGTAAATTTTATTTTAATGATAACAGAACTCCTGTTGGTTATGATGATTTGCCAAAGAATTTGGTAGATGCTTTAGTTGCTACTGAAGACATTCGTTTTTATGATCATTCTGGTATTGATGGAAGAGGTACAATGCGTGCTTTTGTAAAGCTAGGAAGAGGAGGGGGAGCAAGTACAATCTCACAACAATTGGCAAAGCAATTATTTACAGACCAAGTATCTAGGAATAAAATTGAAAGAGGGCTGCAAAAAGTTAGAGAATGGATTATTGCTACACGTTTAGAGCGTCAGTATACAAAGGAAGAGATTATTGCTCAGTACTTTAATATTTACGATTTTGGTAACAATGGAGATGGTATTCGTTCGGCATCTAGAATTTATTTCGGTAAAGAACCAAAGGATTTAGAGCTTAAAGAATCGGCCATGTTGGTTGGGATGTTCAAAAACTCTTCATTATACAACCCAAGAAGAAATCCAGTTGGCGTAAGAGACAGGCGTAATGTGGTTTTAGCTCAAATGCATAAGTACGGCTACATTACAGAAGAGGTTAAAGACTCACTCCAAGCTACAGAGCTGGATCTTAATTACACTCCAGAAACTCATAGCCAAGGTATAGCTACTTATTTTAGAGAGTATCTCAGAGCTTTTATGAAAGATTGGGCAAAAGACGAGAGTAATAGAAAGCCAGATGGTTCTAAATATGACTTATATAGTGATGGGTTAAAAGTATATGTTACAATTGACTCACGCATGCAAAAGCACGCAGAGGAAGCTATTGCTTTGCACATGCCTAGATTGCAAGCAGAGTTTGATAACCAAAATACTCCTCTTAGAAATCCTACAGCCCCATTTTTAGAATTATCAAAATCTGAAGTTAATAATTTACTTAAAGCAGGAATGCGAAGAGGTGAGCGCTGGAGGATTCTAAAAGAACAAGGCAAATCAGATAAAGAAATAGAAGCGTCCTTCCACAAACCTGTTGAAATGACTGTTTTTAAATGGATAGATGGTAAACCAGGTGAAGTAGATACCGTTATGAAGCCAATAGACTCCATGCGTTATTACAAATCCTTTTTACGTACAGGTATGATGTCTATGGATCCATCTAATGGTCATGTAAAAGCTTGGGTTGGTGGTATGAACTACAAGCATTTTAAGTACGACATGGTTAAGCAAGGAAAACGACAAGTAGGTTCTACTTTTAAGCCTTTTGTGTATGCTACAGCCATAGATCAGTTACAGGTTTCGCCTTGTGATTCGTTCCCAAGAACTCCTATTACTATTGAAGCTAATAAATTTGGAAATCCAGAACCATGGACGACTAAGAATTCGGATGGAAATTACTCTGGTAAGCAAACCCTAAAGGATGCATTAGCAAGTTCTACCAATACCATTACAGCGCGTTTAATGAACGAGATTGGTCCGCAACCTGTAGTTGAAATGGCCAAAAAATTAGGAGTAGAGCAAGATATCTTACCAGTACCAGCAATAGCTCTAGGTACACCAGATATTAGTGTATATGAAATGGTCGCAGCGTATTCAACCTTTGCTAATAAAGGTGTTTACAATACACCAGTAATGGTTACACGTATTGAAGATAAAAACGGCACAGTACTTTATCAAGTAGCACCAGAAAGTAAAGATGTGTTAAGTGAAGAGGTGGCATATGTTACTGTGAATTTAATGGAAGGTGTAACACAAGCTGGTTCTGGTCGTAGATTAAGGCATAATTCCGATTGGCTAAAAAAATCAGCAATGTATAAGGAGATAATGACAGGATATCCTTATGAATTTGATAATCCAATAGCAGGAAAAACAGGGACTACACAAAATCAGAGTGATGGTTGGTTTATGGGAATGGTGCCAAATTTAGTAACAGGTGTTTGGGTTGGCGCAGAAGATAGAGCGGCTCATTTTAAGTCAATTACCTATGGGCAAGGTGCATCTATGGCATTACCGATTTGGGGATTGTATATGAAAGCTTGTTATGCAGATAAAACACTTAATGTCTCTAAAGACGAGTTCGAAAAGCCTTCAGAATTATCAATTAATATAGATTGTACCGCAAAAGATGAGGGCGATTTAATTGATGAAAGTGAGAGTAGCGAAGACGATGAAATTGAAATAGATTTCGATTAAATACAACATAGTCACACCCTTATTTATTTTATAAGAAACTATTAATTTATAGCATTGTTTTGTATTTTTCCAAAAGGAAAAATAAACAATCATGATTAATAAAAAAGTAGCTAATGTTACTGAAGCTTTACAAGGCGTAAAGGATAACATGACCTTTATGTTTGGAGGTTTCGGCTTATCAGGTATACCAGAAAATGCAATAGCAGAGCTCGTAAAATTAAATGTAAAAGGTTTAAC
>JASBSE010000086.1 GCA_030149115.1 Winogradskyella sp.
GAAGTGTGGAAATACAGAATGCACCTGTTGTTAATGAGTTAAAATCTATTGATGTGCAAATCAAACAAATTGATGACCAAATAGAAAAAAGCAAAATCGTCAATCCAATAAACGGAACGGTTTTATCCAAATATGCCGAACCTAACGAGATTGTAGCTTTTGGAAAACCTCTCTATAAGATTGCAGATTTATCCACAATGGAACTGCGAGTGTATGTAAGCGAAACCCAATTGGCAAACATAACTATTGGGGAAAATGTAAGTATTAAAATCGATGACCAAAAAGGGATGAAAACCTATGAAGGCACCATAAGTTGGGTTGCTTCGGAAGCAGAATTTACCCCAAAGATCATTCAAACCAAAGAAGAACGTGTCGCCTTGGTCTATGCAGTTAAGGTAAAGGTAAAAAATGATGGTAGCCTAAAAATAGGAATGCCAGCCGAAATGTGGTTAAACCCGAATACAAATCAGTAAAACCTAAAACTTGAAATTATGAATAAAATAGTAATCTTACTCATTGCTGCTGCACTGTTTTTTACAGGCTGTAAAGAGCAACCCAAAGAAAACACTACAATAAAAAACAATGAAGTTGAACACACAGAACATCATACTGAAAGTAATTTGGTTAGCAATGATTGGATGCATAACATTCAATTGGATAATGGTGCCAAATGGGAAGCAAACCCGGAAACCAATCAAGGTGTCACCAAGATGAAATTAGCTTTCGCGCAAAACAATCCTAAAGATCTAAAAGACTATCACGAGCTTGCCGAAACACTCAATAATGACAAAAACTTTGTGATTAAGGAATGTACTATGAAAGGACCGTCGCACGACAATCTGCACGTATGGTTGCTTCCGTTAATTGATAAAATAGATGCTTTAAAAGAAGCTAAAACTTTGGAAGAAGCACAACAAATTTATAAGAGCATCGAGCAGAACGTAAACGCTTACGACACGTATTTTGAATAAAAATGGGCATTACCGTTTCTAACATATCAAAATCCTATGGTAAAGTAACCGCATTAACAGATATTTCTTTTGATGTAAAACCTGGTGAACTTTTTGGACTTATTGGACCTGATGGCGCAGGAAAAACAACCCTTTTCCGTATTCTAACCACTCTTTTACTAGCAGACAAAGGACAAGCTGTCGTAGCAGGTTACGATGTACTTAAGGAATACAAATCCATTAGAAACAGTGTTGGTTATATGCCTGGACGTTTCTCGTTGTATCAAGATTTAACCGTTGAAGAAAACCTGAATTTCTTTGCCACTATTTTTGGGACAACCATTGAGGAAAACTACGATTTAATCAAGGATATTTATGTGCAAATCGAGCCCTTTAAAACCCGACGAGCTGGAAAACTTTCAGGTGGAATGAAGCAAAAACTGGCATTGAGCTGTGCGTTGATTCACAAACCAAAAGTATTGTTTTTAGATGAACCAACAACTGGTGTGGATCCAGTGTCGAGAAAGGAATTTTGGGAAATGCTAAAACGCTTACAGCAAAAAGGCATTACCATTTTGGTATCAACACCTTATATGGACGAAGCTGCCTTATGCGACCGTATTGCATTAATTCAAGATGGCAATATTCTGGAAATTGATACACCAAAAGCTATTGTCAATCACTTCCCAAAATCGTTATATAATATTCGTGCCAACGATATGTATGGCCTTATTAAGAGTTTGACAAACTACGAACATACCTACAGTATTTTCCCTTTTGGAGAGTTTGTGCACTATACCGACAAACGAGAATCGATAGATACTGAAAGTGTAAAAGCCTATTTGGAGTCCCAAAGCCTTACAGATATTTACATAGAAAAAACCCAACCTACCATAGAGGATACATTTATGGAATTAGCGAAATAATGAAAGATAAGAACGTCATACAAGTAGAAGATTTATCCAAGATGTTTGGTGATTTTGCTGCGGTAAATAGCATCAGTTTTCATGTTAAGGCTGGCGAAATATTTGGCTTTTTAGGAGCTAATGGCGCAGGCAAAACCACAGCAATGAAAATGCTGATTGGGATTTCATCACCTACTTCGGGAAAGGCAACAGTTGCGGGATTTGATGTGTACAAAGAAGCCGAATCCATTAAGAAAAATATTGGCTATATGAGTCAAAAATTCGCCCTGTATGATGACTTGACCGTAAAAGAGAACATCACATTTTTTGGTGGAATTTATGGACTATCCAAAAAACAAATAGAGCAAAAACGATGTGAACTGGTTGAGGAATTGGGGCTTCAAGAAGTTACGAACAGTCTGGTGGCTTCACTGCCCTTGGGCTGGAAACAGAAGTTAGCGTTTTCGGTTTCTTTATTGCACGAGCCTAAAATCGTTTTTTTAGATGAGCCCACAGGTGGCGTTGACCCTATTACCCGACGTCAATTTTGGGAAATGATATACAAAGCTGCCCACAACGGAACAACCATTTTTGTAACGACCCATTATATGGATGAAGCCGAATATTGTGACCGTGTTTCCATAATGGTCAATGGTAAAATTGAAGCTCTGGACTCCCCAAAAAAATTGAAAGAGCATTATAAAACCAACACAATGAACGATGTGTTTTTAAAACTGGCTAGAGGATGAAACGATTTGTAGGTTTTGTACAAAAAGAGTTTTATCACATATTCCGTGATAAACGTTCCCTATTTATATTATTCGGGATGCCCATAGCCCAAATATTATTGTTTGGTTTCGCCATTACTAATGAAATCAATAATGTAGATATTGCCATTCTAGACCAGGCCAATGATGTGACATCTAAAGAAATCATCAATAAAATAGCCGCTTCAAAACACTTTAGCATTGTTGATATTATTCAACAAGAGTCATCCATAGAATCCATATTCAAAAAAGGCAAAGTAAAAGCGGTACTTCAATTTGAAAATAACTTTGGAAATAACCTCATTAAAGATAAACAGGCCAACGTACAAGTACTTACAGATGCCACGGATCCAAATATGGCCAGTACCATAAGTAATTACATTTCGTCAATACTTAAAAAGTATCAGCAAGAACTAAACAAGAATATCAACATAGACTACCAAATTGTCCCGCAAAGTAGGATGATATATAATACAGAACTAAAGAGTGTTTATATGTTTGTTCCGGGTGTGATGACGGTTATTTTGATGTTAGTATCGGCAATGATGACATCCATTTCCATAACCCGTGAAAAGGAACAGGGAACTATGGAAATTTTATTGGTGTCTCCTTTAAAACCCTTTCAGGTAATTATTGGCAAGGTGTTTCCGTACATTTTTCTGTCTATTATCAATGCCATTGTTATTGTGCTGTTGAGTATTTTCATCTTTAACGTACCTGTAAAAGGAAGTTTGTTTCTTTTGGGTGCTGAAAGTGTACTGTTTATTATCACTTCATTGGCTTTGGGTATTTTAATTTCAACCATATCGGCTACACAGCAAACCGCAATGATGATTTCTTTAATGGGCTTAATGTTGCCTACTATATTACTTTCAGGATTTATTTTTCCCATAAGCAGTATGCCCTTACCACTTCAGGTGATCAG
>JASBSE010000534.1 GCA_030149115.1 Winogradskyella sp.
CTTCGGTAAGTTCCTCTAACATTAGCATCTAGGTTTAGCTTCGGGAAAGCATAAAAAACTTTTAAGTTAGCCATATGTCTAGAGCGGTTATACAGTCCGAAGTAATCTTCTTTTTTTAGCTGAAACGACGGAGAACTTGGAGTTTCTCTTGCATATACTTCACCATTTTCAAAGGCTCTTTCTGCTTCTTTGTCTTTTGCAAATAGTAGTTGATAGCCACCAGATATTTTTATTTTATGGTTTGGTTTCCAGGTGGAATTAAATTCCAGACCTTGTGTATAGACTTCGTTAATGTTGTAGTAACTAAACACATTTTGTCCGTTGGTTTTATTGGCAATGACTCTGGTGTCAATTAAATCGTCAATAGTATTTCTGAAAGCATTAATGTTAAAGTTGAACTGAGAAGACAATTTAAAATCCACTCCTAAATTTATACTTATGGAATTCTCTGGGCTGAGATCTTCTTCAAATTCTGAAAGTGGAACAACGATATTTGAAATTTCTCCTTGCTCTTGCAATTCCGAAATTACATCAGAAACAGCATTATAACCCAAAACAGTATATCCTACGGTCGCATTAGTGAAGTCAAAATAAAGTTGTCTAAAATCTGGCGCTTTATAACCATAGCCTACAGACCCTTTTACGGCAATTTTGTCATTGATTTTATAGCGAACCGCAGCTTTAGGGCTAAATTGGGATTTGTATTTGTTATGACTGTCAAATCTTGCGCCAACAATTACATTTAGGCGTTCTGTAAAGTTGCCATCATATTGTAAGTATGCGTAAGGGGAATTGAAGATTGGATTTGCTGTAAAATCGGTTCTATCTAAAGTTTCATGATTAAAACCAATACCGCCAATAAATGTATTCTGGTCTTTTGGTGAGTAAGTAGCTCTTATTTCTGGCCTTACCAATAATTGATTATAGAAACCGTCACTGTATCTGCTTCCATCTTCATTATTTAAATATTCATCAGCCTTGTATCGTGTTGTGTAAAATTCAAAATAACTACTCCATTTTTCACTGTATTTGTGGCTTAGTTTTGTATGTAAGTTCCATTCGTTAATAGAACTTTCTCCGCTTAAAGTTGAAGAGGCTACATAATCTTGATTTTGTGTATAAAAACGTCCTGAAACAAATAAGTCAGTGTTGTCTGTAAAATCGTAAGTTAATTTAGAGTTTAAGGTGTAGTTGCTAAAAGGCTCAACCGTATTTAAATCGTCATTTTCATTTAAGTCATAACCGTCACTACTATAGCTATTAATAAACAGACTTGCACCTAGTTTCTCTTTTTTATAACCAATTGTTGCACCAATATCATTGGTGTTAAAGGCACCAGCTCTGTAGTTAATGTTACCTTTTAATCCATATTTAGGCTGTTCGGTAATAATATTAATAACACCACCTAAGGCATCATTACCATAAAGACTAGAAGAAGCACCTTTTACAACTTCTATCTGTTTTATGTTTCCGACGGTTACTCTACTTATGTCTAAGGTACCAGCCGAACGACCTACGAGAGGCACACCATCAACTAATATAAGCGTGTATTGTGAGTCTAAACCTTGTAGCTGTATGCCTTCACCACCACCAAAATCTGGTATTGTTACTAATCCTGTTTGCTCATTTAGTATATCGTTAAGTCTAATGGAGTTACTTCTTTTAATGTCCTTTTTTGAAATGATTTGAGCAGGTAATGGAAGGGAAGAAAGTTGTCTAACGGTTCTTGTTGCAGTCACAATAACTTCATCAAGTTTTTCCGTTTCAGAAGAATCTTTTTCTACAGACTTGATTTCTTGACTAAAAGCAACTGAAGTGAAAAAAATTAAAAAATAAATACAGATATTATTTTTATTTAGACTCATTCTTGATTAATTTTGCTGCAAATATAAAATCTTATTTTAAATCAATCTAAATAAGAATAAAAAATTTAAAAATAATTTTAACCCATAATCATGAAACAAATTTTAGCTTTTTCATTAGTATTTTTAACTATTACTTTATCTGTTGATGCTCAAGACAAAAAACAGAAAGATCAGGCAGCCATTAAGGGAATGTGTGGTTGTTTTGAAGTCACTTTTAACTTTGCCGAAACGTTTTCATTTAGTGAAGATTCATTGTATAAACCATCAAAAACTAAGGTTGATAAAGGTTTAGAGTGGGCACAATTAGTAGTAGATGAGGATGATAAAATTTCAATTCAACATTTATTACAAGTAGGAAGGCCAGATCAACCACATATTGTTAAGCATTGGAGACAAGACTGGTTATTCGAAAACAAAGAATTCTACATGTACAACGGAGATAATGAATGGTTATTCAAAGAAAAAACAGACGAAGATGTTGAAGGTCAGTGGACTCAAAAAGTGTATCAGGTAGACGATAGTCCACGTTACGAAGGTTCTGCAACTTGGGTGCATGTAGATGGTAAAAGCTATTGGGAAAACACAACTACAGCACCATTACCAAGACGTGAGTACACTAAGCGTAGTGACTATAATGTT
>JASBSE010000473.1 GCA_030149115.1 Winogradskyella sp.
CATTGGGATTTGGCACGCTTAGCCTGGATACAAGGCTTTAAGCGCAGTCCTGTTAATTTTAGGAAACTATTACTGGTGCCTAAGCAGCACAACTCAAAAGGAATAGCATTATTTCTTTTAGGCTATTGCAGGTTATACCAAGCAGCTAGTAACGGTAAAACCGAATTCGGAACCCCAGAAGAACTTTTAGAAAAGATAAAGTACATAACTCAACTACTTTTAGATATGAAAGTAGAAGGCTATGCAGGTGCATGTTGGGGCTATAACTTCGATTGGCAGGCAAGACGACTCTTCCTGTTCAAAAAAAATACACCAACAGTAGTAGCAACAGCCTTTTGTGTAGAAGCATTGATAGAAAGCTATAAGATTACACAAGATGAAAACGTACTAAATACAGCCCTCTCATCAGCAGAATTCGTACTACAAGATTTATCCCGCACAGCACACGGTAATGGCCACATCTTTTCATACAGTATCAAAGACGGTAATAATACGGTAATCAATGCATCCCTATTAGGTGCAAAAATTTTAAGCTACGCCTACAAATACAAGCAAAAGGAACTGTATTTAGACATGGCAAAAAAAGCGGTTATAGCAGCATGCGATTTGCAAGAAGAAGATGGCTCTTGGATTTATGGCTTACTACCAGTACAATCCTGGAAAGACAGTTTCCATACCGGCTTTAATTTAGATGCTATAGAAACCTATCAACAAAATACAGGAGATACCACGTTTCAAGAATACATAGACAAAGGTTGGGCATACTATACAGAACACTTTTTTGAAGCAGATGGAAAGCCAAAATATTATAACGATAAAACCTATCCTATAGACATTCATTGTCCGGCACAAGTCATAGTAACAGCGGCAAAGCTCAATCAATTCAAAGCACATACAGAGCTGTTAGAACGTACACTAAATTGGACGATTGAAAACATGCAATCTAAAAAAGGTTATTTTTATTACCAGTATAGACAAGGCATTAGTTCAAAGATTCCATACATGCGATGGAGCAACGCTTTTATGTTCAATGCAATGGCACACTATTACCTAGAAAAAAACAAATAATCATGCAATCGCAAGCCCTAAATAACGTCATTACCTACGCACCAAAATCTAGAGAACAGCTCATAGACTATGCCTTTGAGCACCATAAAATCCTAGTAGCCGTTAATGCCGAAAAAATTCTACATGCAACAGATCAAAGTAGAGCAATCATTAACCGAAACTTAGGCTATCCAGATGGTATTGGTGCCGTTTGGGCATTACATAAAAAAGGCTATAAAGATGTGGTTAAAATCCCAGGATGCGAACTTTGGTTAGACATTGTAAAAAAACACCATAAAACGAAGGCTTTTTATTTGGTAGGAGGCAAACAAGACGTTATTGAAGAAACAGTAACGAAGCTAAAAGAAGACTTTAAAGGCATCAACATCTGCAATTACAGAAACGGCTACATTAAAACCGAAACCGAAGAAAATGAACTCATTGAAGATATCGTAAAACACCAGCCAGATGTAGTTTTTGTAGCTATGGGGTCACCGAAGCAAGAACTTTTAATGGAGCGCATACAGCAGCAGCAACAAGCCGTATATCAAGGCCTGGGCGGAAGTTTCGATGTGTATACAGGCAATGTAAAACGAGCCCCTAAATGGTGGGTAAAAAATAATCTCGAATGGGCATACAGGCTTGTTAACCAGCCATCAAGGATTAAGCGTCAAATACATCTGGTA
>JASBSE010000477.1 GCA_030149115.1 Winogradskyella sp.
AAGAGAATTAAAAGAACCATTAGGTAAATTAGTCTCTTACGAAATGGGTAAATCTTTACAAGAAGGTTATGGAGAAGTGCAAGAAATGATAGACATCTGCGACTTTGCTGTAGGTTTATCAAGACAGTTAAACGGACAAACCATTCCATCGGAAAGGCCAGGACACGTTATGAGAGAGCAATGGCACTCTTTAGGTATTGTTGGGATTATTTCAGCATTTAACTTTCCAGTTGCTGTTTGGTCTTGGAACACAGCTTTAGCATGGGTTTGTGGTGATGTTTGTGTTTGGAAAGCTTCAGAAAAAGCGCCACTTTGTGCGGTAGCTTGTCAAAATATTATTGCTGAGGTTTTAAAAGAAAACAACTTACCAGAAGGTATTTCTTGTATTATAAATGGAGATTACAAAGTAGGAGAGTTTATGACAACAGATCATAGAATTCCGTTAATTTCTGCAACAGGATCTACACGTATGGGACGTATTGTTGGTAAAACTGTTGCCGAGCGTTTTGGTAAATCTTTATTAGAATTAGGAGGAAACAACGCCATCATCATTACACCAACTGCAGATTTAAAAGTAGTGGTGCCAGGTGCCGTATTTGGTGCTGTTGGTACATGCGGACAACGTTGTACAAGTACACGTCGTTTAATCATACACGAGTCTGTTTATGATAAAGTAAGAGACGCCATAGTTGGTGCCTACAAGCAGTTAACTATTGGTAATCCGTTAGACGAGAAAAACCATATTGGCCCATTAATAGATAAAGACTCTGTAAACACATATTTATCTGCAATAGAAAAAGCAAAAGCTGAAGGTGGTAATGTACTAGTTGAAGGTGGTGTTTTAGAAGGTGAAGGTTACGAGTCTGGTTGCTACGTAAAACCAGCAATTATTGAAGCTAAAAATGATTTTGACATTGTACAAACCGAAACTTTTGCACCAATTTTATATCTAATGAAATACTCTGGCGATGTAGAAAATGCAATTGACATGCAAAACGGAGTTGCCCAAGGATTATCGTCTGCAATCATGACTAACGAAATGAAAGAAGCAGAAAAATTCTTATCCTTTGCAGGAAGCGACTGTGGTATTGCCAACGTAAATATTGGAACTTCTGGTGCTGAAATTGGAGGCGCATTTGGAGGTGAGAAAGAAACTGGTGGCGGACGCGAATCAGGATCTGATGCTTGGAAAGTGTACATGCGTAGACAAACCAATACGGTAAACTATTCAGACCAATTACCTTTAGCACAAGGTATTAAGTTTGATTTGTAAGCAATAACGATTTGCATAAGTTATATTTTATAATTGGGTTCTTATTTTGTCTTTCAGGATTTTCTCAAACAGATTTAGACTTCAAGAGAATAGATTCTTTAGGGAGAAGTTATACAGCTAGGTTAAAAAGTGGAAATCTAGATCAATTTAAGAATAATACTCCGGCTAAAGGGACTTGGACGTATAAGCGTCTGCTAGAATATAGGGAAGATTTAAATGAGTCAAGTATAGATGTTGTTTTTGGGGATTTTATAGGTCCTTCAGTAAAAGAAAATCTATATGCCTATAATTTATTTGCCTATAAAATTTTAGAAGGTGATGAACGTGAGTATTACTTTGCTGCAATTATAAGTATAGATATTAGCGATGACTATCCTAAGGTAGAAAATGCATATTTGTTTACCGAGAAGGAAGCCTTAAAGAGTTGGTGGAGTCACGTTTTTGGTTTGTATTATAGCAAAACAATTGAAAAGATTCCGGAAGATTACAGGTATCCTGTTTGCCCACCACCACCGTTTAAGGAAGAGTAGTATTAGCAATAGACTATATGTGTTATAAAAATACTTAAAATATTAAAAACCCGTTTCTAATTTAGAAACGGGTTTTTTATTTTTATTATAATAAATACTTCGGAATGATTCTTGTTTTCGTTAAACCATAACTTTAAATCATAGTCTAAGGGATATGACACAAAAGGAACTTCAACATTTGTATTGGCGTGCTGGTTTTGGCTGGTATCCAACAAAGTACAATGGTTTTTCTAAAAATAGAGAACAAGTTGTCAATTCACTTTTTGAAGATTCCCAAAGTATCACACCAATTGAATTAGACTTTTCTTATTTCAAAGGTGTTGACCCAAATGACATTAAAAAGTTCCCTTCCTTAGCTAAGGAAATTCAAAGAAAAAGTAAAAAGAAGATTTTAGAACTCAACTATACATGGGTAAAAAAACTCATTAAGCCAAAAGAGTTGCTTAGGGAGCGAATGACTTTATTTTGGGCAAATCATTTTGTTTGTAGAGATAGAAATCCTTTATTCTCCCAACAATATAATAACACAGTGCGCTACTATGCATTAGGTGATTTTAGGGCATTTGTAAAAGCAATTTCTAAAGACGCAGCTATGTTAAGATATCTAAATGGTAAACAAAACAGAAAGCGAAAACCCAATGAAAATTTTGCGAGAGAGTTGATGGAGTTGTTTACCTTGGGTGAAGGACATTATACTGAAAATGATATTAAAGAAAGTGCTAGAGCATTTACAGGTTACAACCATAATTTTCTTGGGGAGTTTAGATTTTGGGAAAGTCAACATGATTATGGATTTAAAACCTTTTTGGGTAAGACAGCTCGTTTTGATGGGGATGATATTATAGATGAAATACTTTCTAATAAGCAATGTGCTCGGTTTATCTGTGGTAAGGTGTATAGTTGTTTTGTAAATCCAAAGCCCAATAAAACGCATATCGAAGCTATGACTAATGTGTTTTTTAAAGATTATAATATTGAAAATCTCATGCGTTTTGTATTTATGTCTGATTGGTTTTATGCTGAAGAAAATATTGGTAGTAAAATAAAGTCACCAATTGAATTTTTAGTGGGTATTGCAAACACGGTTCCTGTTAAATTTGAAAGAGATAAGGACTTATTGGTAATTCAAAGATTATTGGGGCAAATGTTGTTAGATCCACCTAATGTTGCAGGTTGGAAAGGTGATAAAGCATGG
>JASBSE010000483.1 GCA_030149115.1 Winogradskyella sp.
AAACAAAGATTTTGAAACCGTAAAACAAGAAGCACAACAAGAATGGGAATCTCAACTTGAAAAAATTGTCATTGAAAGTAATGATCTAGATAAAAAAACCAATTTCTATTCTGCATTATATCATACTATGATTGCGCCAAACATCTATCAAGATGTTGATGGTCGCTATAGAGGTATGGATTTAGAGATTCACGAAACTAAGGATTTCGATTATTACACTGTGTTTTCACTTTGGGATACGTACAGAGCTACTCATCCACTTTACACGATTATAGAACAGGACAAAACGAACGATTTCATCAACACATTTTTGGCAAAATATGATGAAGGTGGGATTATGCCAATGTGGGATTTATCAGGAAATTATACTGACTGCATGATTGGTTATCATGCCGTTCCTGTTGTTGCCGACGCCTATTTAAAAGGCATCAGAAATTATGATACCGAAAAAGCTTTTGAGGCTATGAAACATTCGGCAACTCGTGATAAATTCGGGTTAGAAGCCTATAAAAAATATGGTTTCATTCCTGTTGATGAAGAAAGCGAATCGGTTTCCAAAACTTTGGAATATGCTTATGATGATTGGACGATTGCGGAAATGGCAAAAGCGATGAGCAAGGAAGACGATTATAAAACCTACATTCAACGTGCGCAATACTACAAGAATGTTTACGATCCTGAAAGTAAATTTATGCGTGGTCGTTTTAGAAATACGTGGTTCACCCCTTTTGATCCTTATGAAGTCAATTTTAATTATACCGAAGCTAATTCATGGCAGTATAGTTTTTATGTTCCTCACGATATTTCTGGCTTTATGGATTTGCTAGGCGGTAAAGACGCTTTAGAGTCACAACTTGACGAGTTATTCTCTGCAAATGCAGAAACTTCTGGAAGACACCAAGCTGATATCACAGGATTAATTGGCCAATATGCTCACGGTAACGAACCAAGTCATCATATGGCTTACCTCTACAATTTTGTAAACAAGCCTCAAAAAACGCAAGAGAAAGTTCATCAAATTTTAACCGAACTCTACAAAAACGATCCTGATGGAGTTTCTGGAAATGAAGATTGTGGACAAATGAGCGCTTGGTATGTATTGAGTTCATTGGGATTTTACCCTGTAACACCTGGAAGTAATGAGTATATCATAGGAACACCTCTTTTTGACAAAGCAACCATTAATCTAGAAAACGGAAAACAGTTTAATATAACCGCTCATCATCTTAGTGATACCAATATTTATATTGAATCTGTAAAACTTAACGGAGAAGATTTAGATGTCACTTATCTAAATCACGATAAAGTTGTTTCAGGTGGAAACCTAGAATTTTTTATGACGAACAGCCCAACAAATTGGGGTACTAAAATTGGACAAGAACCAAAAACCGAAATCGAAACGCATCGTATTTTACCGTCACCATTTATTGCTAAAGGAAATATTACATTCAGGGACTCAACAGAAGTAGTACTCAATACTTCTGAAAAAGAAGCTAAGATTTTTTATGCTATCAATGATGAAGATTTTCAACTTTACGAAACGCCTTTCAGCATAAAAGAAGACACAAAAGTGAAATTATATTCTGAAAAAGGCGACCTAAAAAGTCCTGAGTTAACTACACCATTTTTTAAGATAGATCCTAATCTTAGTATTCATTTAGAAAGTGAATTTGCCAACCAGTATTCTGCTGGTGGAAACGATGCACTAATTGACGGTATTCGAAGCACCAAAAACTACAGAACAGGCAGTTGGCAAGGTTACCATAATACAGATTTGGTAGCAACAGTTGATTTAGGAAAGCAAAAAGCTATCAATACTATT
>JASBSE010000484.1 GCA_030149115.1 Winogradskyella sp.
CATAGTACTATTTTTAAGTCTTCTATTTCTTTTACAAAATTGTAAATCTTCATACAGTAAAACTGAATTACTTAAAGAAAATGAAGACCTAAAAGAACGCATCAAAAAACTTGAGGCTGGTGATACTATAAATAAAGAAGCCGCTATTGAACTGAAAAAGATAAATGTAGTTTACAGAGGTATTTCTAACCCTATTTATATATCAAAACCTAATGCTGTTTCCTTTGAAGCTACTGCTTTTGGCTTGAGAAAATTAGATAGTTTGGGAAATTATACTCTGAGTCCTGGAACTGGTAAAACAGTAGATATTACAATTAAATCTAAGCTTAAAAATGGGGATTCTTTAATCGAAACAAAAACATTAAGGATTAAGGATATTGGTATACCTTTAAGCTTATTAAATGGAATAGGTTGCAATTCTTCTAAGTGTGAATTAATGCTAAGTAAAGAAGATTTAAAAAATGGTGCAATAACTTTAGACAGCGAAAGTTTGATATTGGACTTAGATGTGACTGGCTTCAAGTTAAAAGTTCCTAATCAAGACGTAATTACAATAATTGGAAACGTGATACCTAAAGAAGTAAATGACATCATTGATGATCTAAAAAATGATGATCAAGTTTTTGTCTTCGATATAAAACCAAAAATTAAAAACCCTATTTCCAATTCTATCAGAATATGTAAAATAAGTCCAATTATAATACGAATTATTGAAGACAATTAAACAATTTCCATCTTCTTCAAAAGAAAACTTGCATTCATGTTTTGGCAAACGCCTTTCTTTAGTTTGTAGTCAAAAAAGAGTTCGTCGTTTTTAATTTCGGCATCAAAGTAATAGTTTTTTACAGCCTCTAATTCGGTTTCAATTTCAGTAAGACTTAAATCGTGTGTAGCAATAATTCCTGTTGCCTTTTGACCGACTAATTTTTCTACAAACTTTCTTGAGCCAATGGCTTTATCAGTTGAATTGGTGCCTTTTAAGATTTCATCTAAAATCACAAAATAGTTTTTGTCTTCAGCAATAGTGTCTACAATAAATTTCAGTCGTGTAAGCTCACTAAAAAAGTACGAACTATCGTCAGTTAAAGAATCTGTAGTACGCATACTTGTAATGAGTTTAATGGGTTTGTATTTACTCTCTTCAGCACAAACTGGCAAACCAACATTTGCCATAACAATATGCAACGCAACTGTTCTTAAAAAGGTACTCTTGCCTGCCATATTTGCGCCTGTAACGATGAAAAACTGCTCTTGTAACAATTCTAAATCGCTATCAATTCGTTTTTCAGCATTTAGTAAAGGATGTCCTAAATCTTTAGCTTTAATAGTGATATTTTCTGTGGTAATTTCAGGATAGTTAAAGTCTTGATGATTGTAAGCATAATTACCTAAAGTGTTGTATGAATCAAAAAATGTTACCACTTCAAACCAATCCTCAACCTTGTGCGCATACTTGCTAATCCATTGCTCTACACGATAGGTTTGCCTTATATCCCAAAGCAAATACCCATTTCCAAAAATGGCTGAAATGAAGTTATTTCTGTTATCTAAAGCATCTAAAGCTTTTGAGAATTTTGTAAATATCTGTGAGGCCTTTTCACCTTCGGATTGAATTTTTTGTTGCTGTTGTTGTAATAACTCAGACTTAAAGTCTTTCTGTTCAATTTCTTTCAATAATAAAGCATATTGCCTAAATGTATCCTTGGCTTTTTCGGTGTTTTGGGCAACATTATTGATTGGCTTTAAAAATCTCCCGGTAATTGCTAAACCTAAAAGCAACCAATAACCAGCATATTTTATTGGAATAATTTCAGTTATACCCAATACCAAAAGTGCTACTGAAGTCACGCTAAAACCAATTGTTAACCAATATAATGTTCCGTTTAAAAATGGTTTGTAATCCTTTAGCCATTCAATAATAGATTTTGCAGAATGTTCCACTTTTACACCTTGCGCCACGCCAGAATAGTATTGCCTCCATTCAGGCTCATTAGCTAGTTCTTTTATCGCATTTTGTCTGTCTTCAATATTAGTAATATCATTTGCCAATAAACAATTAACAAGTGATTGCGTACCTTCTTTTATAGTTGTTCTATTTATATATTGAAAGAAAGAGCCTCTTCCGAACAAATCGATATCTAAACTATAGGCATGAGCAGGATTTTGAAATACTTTTCCATCTGCTTTATCATAAAAATCACCTGAGGCTATTTTGATTTCATCTTCATTAATGGTGGCTAATCGCTTGTGCAGTTCGCGTTTGCTTTTAAGATCTGTATGTCTGGATAGTAAAAACAGAAACACTGCAATGCCAACCACAGCTATAATTACTGCAACTTGCCAGTTTTGATAGGTTAGATAGACACCAAAGCCAGCCAACAAAAATACAGTAAGCCTAAGCACACTGTATAATCCCATTTTTTTATACAAATCCTTTGCGGTTTGTTGGTGTATTTGTAGTTGAGCTTTGTAAAATGTATTTGGGTTTTTCATCATAAACTTTTCGAAGTCGAAATATATGAAAAACCCATACTTTATAGCCTAACTTTAGCTTTATATTAAAAGTCTAAATGCGATTTGTTAAAGTCATTATCCAACAATTTAGGCAAGTCCACTTCCTTTATGGGTAAATATTTTATCAGAACTTCTTTACCTTCTCTCTCAATAGTGAATTCGGCTTCGTGATCTATGGAATCGTAGTAATAACTCATTCCTTTTACCGAATCTCCTTGTCTTAAACCTGCCTTATAAGCTTCTGAATTCTCATCGATAGACGCAATCTGCTTTCTATCTTCTGAAAAGGTAAAACCTAAATCAAACACTTTAGAAGTTGGTTCGTATTCAAAACCAAATTGGTCATAAATTGATTTAAAATCATAGAGTTTTCCTTCTTCAATATGAAGATTAAAGAAGGGTTGAAAGTCTTCTTTTAAGTACTTGTTTACTGTTTTTATAAAATACGTATGTGTGATTTTTTGTCCCGTTTTTTCAGCATCATTTTTAAAATCGAGCATGACATCGTCTAAACTTTTAGCACCACCAGAATCTTGTTTTATTTTTTGATCTAAGTAAAACGCAAGGAAAGCACCTCGTCTATAAGGTAGTTTTTGAATGCCTTCTTTCCCACTCCAAAAATTATCATACGTCATTTCACTGTTAGGCATTTCTCTTGCTGGATTGGTGTAAAGTGCCTTTACAAAAGCATTAAATTCATTGATAAAATAGCCTTCATCATAATTATGAATTTCATTCTTGGCAATATTTTTTAAGGTGTAATAGTCTGTAAACCCTTCGCTAAACCAGTATTGTTTTTCTTCATCATCGTTTCTAATTAAAGACCCAATCCAATTGTGTTGCAACTCATGATTGAAGAGATATACCAATCCTGAAACTTCTAAATACTTATTGTTTGAAGCATTGGTTGCAAAGGAATTGGTTAATCCAGATCCTTGGAAAGAACTTCCTCGTTCTTGCACAGTCGGAATCATAGTGACCACATAGTATTTTTGAGAATTGTCTTGCCAAAATTCACGTTGAGCTGTAACCGTTTTTTCTAGAATACTCAACATCTCAGCATCCTCGAACACCTCCCAATTACCTCTTATGGCAAACACTACTTTATTACCATTGATGTCCATCTTGTGTGCTCTGAAATCACCACCAACAAAAACAGCAGTATGAAATTTTTCCTCCGAAATACCTTCTATAGTTTGATAGTATTCTCCACTTCCAAAACTATTGACCAGCTTGTAATCCTCAGGAAAACCATTCCAAGAAATATTGACATTAAAATTATCTTCTGACTGTTTTAATACATGCTTTGGAAGCATAAAAAAGTTATGCGAAAACAAATGAAAATATTGAGGTTGAATAATCGGTCTGTACGATTGTCTCGTTTTTAAATCACCTTTACTGTCTTGCTTTATTGCATATTCAACTTCAATCTTGCTTAAGTTTTTAGGATGCGAAATCATATACCAACCACTATCTCTATTGGTCGTTATTTCAGCCTGTTCTGAAAGTACCTTTACATCATGAATTACATTATGCAAACTATCTTGACCCCAAGCTTTATCTTGAAATAATAGCTTTGTTTGTCCATTCTCATTAGCTTGGAAAGCCATTTTTACGTTTAGACTAGAATGGTCTTCAGAATGAGTAATAGTGTAATTAATCGTGTGGTCTAATGTCTTACTACAGGAAAAACAAAGACATAGTACAAAAAGCACAAGGATAAATTTTTTCATTTTTTGATTGATTAGATGTTATAATAAAAGACGGAAAATTTGACTTTATGTTACAAAAAAACCTCAAGTTAACAACTTGAGGTTTAATATTATAAGATTAAATACGTTTTATTTAGCCTTTAAAAGCCGCTTTTAAATACTCACGGTTCATACGTGCAATGTTTTCAAGAGAAATACCTTTTGGACACTCCACTTCACAAGCACCTGTATTAGTACAGTTACCAAAACCTTCTTCGTCCATTTGCTTCACCATATTCAATACACGGTCAGTCGCTTCAACTTGTCCTTGTGGTAACAAAGCAAATTGAGATACTTTAGCGCCAACAAATAACATTGCTGATGAGTTTTTACAACTTGCCACACAAGCACCACAACCAATACATGTTGCAGCAGCAAAGGCATCATCCGCATCATGTTTATTTACAGGAATAGCGTTAGCATCTATGGTATTACCAGAAGTATTTACTGAGATAAATCCACCTGCGTGTTGTATTCTATCGAATGAAGATCTGTCAACAACTAAATCTTTTATTACTGGGAATGCTGTTGCTCTAAAAGGTTCTATTGTAATGGTATCACCATCTTTGAACATACGCATGTGTAATTGACATGTTGTTATACCTCTATCTGGTCCGTGAGCTTCACCATTGATATAAAGAGAACACATTCCGCAAATACCTTCTCTACAATCGTGGTCAAACGCCACAGGCTCTTCACCTTTATTTATTAATTGTTCGTTTAAAACGTCTAACATTTCAAGGAAAGACATATCAGGAGAGATATCACTTACAGGATAATCTACCATTTTTCCTTTGTCGCTTGCGTTTTTCTGACGCCAAATTTTTAACGTTAAATTCATAGCTTTCCTTTTATTTATAACTTCTTTCTTTTACTTCAATATTTTCGTAAACAAGATCTTCTTTGTGTAACACCGCATCTTTTGGTTCACCTTTATATTCCCATGCAGAAACATATTGGAATTCCTTTCTACGCATTGCTTCACCTTCAGCAGTTTGATATTCTTCTCTAAAATGTCCACCAGCAGATTCTTCTCTTAATAAAGCATCCTTAGCAAACAATTCACCTAATTCTAAGAAATCGGCAACTCTAAGCGCTTTCGCTAACTCTTCGTTAAACTCGTCATTAGTACCTGGAACTCTTACATCTTTCCAGAATTCTGCACGTAGTTCAGCAATTTCTGTAATAGCTGATTTTAAATCTGCTTCATTTCTTGCCATACCACACTTATTCCACATGATCTTACCAAGCTTTTTGTGGAAATGATCTACAGAATGTGAACCATTATTATTGATTAAATGCTCAATATTTTCTCTTACACTTTTCTCTGCAGCTTCAAATTCTGGTGAATCTGTAGAGATAGGTCCTGTTCTAATATCGTGAGATAAATAATCCCCAATAGTATAAGGCAATACAAAATAACCATCTGCTAAACCTTGCATTAATGCCGAAGCACCAAGTCTATTAGCACCATGGTCTGAGAAGTTAGCTTCACCAATACAGTACAATCCTGGCACTGTAGTTTGAAGGTTATAATCTACCC
Organism: Winogradskyella sp.; assembly: GCA_030149115.1. Taxonomy (GTDB): domain Bacteria; phylum Bacteroidota; class Bacteroidia; order Flavobacteriales; family Flavobacteriaceae; genus Winogradskyella. Next base: position 5,809 of record JASBSE010000484.1, read on the forward strand.
AAACACCACCCATAGTGTAATGCACAGCTGGATAAATCATCATTGGTGTTTCGTATGGATTCTGATCTACGATTTTCTCATACATCTGGAATAAGTTACCATACTTGGTTCTCACCACTTCCTGACCTAATTTTTTAACTAAAGCTTCATCGTTTTCATCTAAACCTTTAACGTGTGCTTGTTCTTTTCCGTAACGCATAAATGCTGAAGCAAAGTCTAAGTAAACCGCTTCACCAGTTGCATTTACACCATAACCAGCATCACAACGTTCTTTAGCAGCGCGCGATGCCACATCACGAGGCACCAAGTTACCAAAGGCTGGGTAACGACGCTCTAAGTAATAATCTCTATCTTCTTCAGCAATTTGAGTTGGCTTTAATTTACCTGCTCTAATCGCTTCTACATCTTCCATTTTCTTTGGCACCCAAATACGTCCATCATTACGAAGTGACTCAGACATCAAAGTTAATTTAGACTGATGATCTCCCGTAACCGGAATACATGTTGGGTGAATCTGTGTATAACATGGGTTTGCGAAATACGCTCCACGTTTGTGTGCTTTCCAAGCTGCAGTAACATTACTTCCCATAGCATTGGTTGATAAGAAGAATACGTTACCATAACCTCCTGTACCTAAAACAACAGCATGAGCAGAGTGACGCTCAATTTCACCAGTAACTAAGTTTCTTGTGATAATCCCTCTTGCTTTTCCATCAACGATAACCACGTCTAACATTTCGTGACGGTTATACATTTTCACTTTACCACGTCCAATCTGGCGGTTAAGCGCTGAATAAGCACCAAGTAATAATTGCTGACCTGTTTGACCTGCTGCATAGAATGTTCTAGAAACTAATACACCACCGAAAGAACGGTTGTCTAATAGTCCACCATATTCACGAGCAAAAGGCACACCTTGCGCCACACACTGGTCTATAATATTTGCTGAAACCTCAGCAAGACGATATACGTTTGCTTCACGAGAACGGTAATCTCCACCTTTTACAGTATCGTAGAATAACCTGTATGTAGAATCACCATCTCCTTGATAATTTTTTGCTGCATTAATTCCACCTTGAGCCGCAATAGAATGCGCACGTCTTGGTGAATCTTGAAAACAAAATGCTTTTACATTATAGCCTAGTTCTGCTAAAGTTGCAGCTGCAGAACCTCCTGCTAAACCTGTACCAACAACAATAACATCTATAAGTCTTTTGTTAGCAGGATTAACAAGGTTAATATTATTTTTATGATTTGTCCACTTATCTGCAAGTGGTCCATTAGGTATTTTAGAATCTAAAGCCATATGAGAAATTTTTTAGTGGTTAAAATGATGATATAATGCAATAACAATAAATCCTAAAGGAATCACAATTGCATAAAATTTACCAAATCCTCTTAAACCTTTTGTGTACTTATTGTTAGCACCAACAGATTGAAAAGCCGAATTAAAACCGTGAAGTAAGTGTAATGCTAAGAACACAAAACCAACACAGTAAAGTGCTACTCTCCAGATTGGTTCAAATTTATGTACTAATTCTTCGTAGTATCTAAACTCACCATTTGGTAATGTCCCAGACATATCGCCAACGATGTATTTGGTGTTGATTTCTGGAATCCAAAAATCTATAAAGTGAATGATTAAGAACACAAGGATAAAACCTCCACTCCAAATCATGTTTCTACTCATCCATGTAGAATTGGCACCACCATTATTTTTTGCATAACTGATTTGTCTTGCTTTATTGTTTTTTATTTCTAGCACAAATCCCATAATAAAATGGAAAATCACACCAAAAATTAAAACGGGTTGCAACAGATATTGAATAACCCAGAATGTTCCCATAAAGTGAGACACTTCGTTAAAAGTATCTGGGCTACATACTGAAAGACTGTTAATTGCAAAATGTTGAAGTAAAAAAATCATAAGGAAGAATGCCGAAAGTGCCATGGCAAACTTTCTTCCAATCGACGAATTTAGAATTCCGCTCATTGTAAATCTAATCTTAGTTGTTAGTCTTACAAAGATACAGCGCAAATGGTTTTTAGCCAACTGCGCTGTATTATAATTAATTATTTAGAATGAATATAATTAGAGATGTTATTTAATCTCTAACTTAGTAGAGCCATCACCAATTTTTACTGTGTAAGTTCCTTTTGGAAGGTAATCTTTCTTATTACCTGTTTCTTTAAACTCAATATTTTTATCTTCTTTTTTGAGCGCTTTTTTTCCTTTTTCTGTCAACGTTAAGTCATAATCTACATAGTTTAATCCTTTAACAACATCAACAGACATACTATTTAATTCTGCGCCATTTTCCGATAGAATTTTCAAGGTTTTTGTACCTGAAGCATTGCTGTAAAACTGAATGGTTGTTTTAGGCTCAAAAGCATCGTACCATCTTCCCCAGGAACTTCCCCAACGACCCGAATGACGTATAGATTCCATATCGAAAAACGTTATGGCTTTAGCATCCATTTCTGAATTTACCTTCTGTAAAGCCACAATATTGGCCTTGTAAATACTACGTCCATGTGTTCCCAATAATAAATCATTAACTTCTGATTGCACTACAATATCATGAACGGCAACATTTGGTAATCCTTCGGCAAAGATGTTCCAAGATTTACCCATATCAAAAGACACATAGGCTCCGTTATCCGTTCCTAGATATAGAATGTTTTCGTTTTTAGGATCTTCTTTTATCACATTTACTGGAGAAGCTGGTATGTTTCCGCTGATGTCTTTCCAAGTATTTCCATAGTCATCACTCATGTAAGCATAGACTTTAAAATCGTCCCAACGGTAACCATTCAAAGTTACATAAACACGCTCCTTTTTATGTTGCGATGCAATCACACGACTTACCCATAAATCTTTTGGAAAAGTGTTTGAAATGTTTGTCCAACTGCCACCTGCATTTTTAGAAACGTAAACCAAACCGTCATCACTTCCTGTGTAAAGCAAGCCAAATTGAAACGGACTTTCTGAAATAGACGTCAACGTACCATAAGCTACATTTCCTTTTTTGCCTCCATTGGTTAAATCGTCACTAATGGCTTCCCAATCGTTACCTTGATTCATAGAACGCATCAACTTATTGCCACCCAAATACAAAATATCCTGATTGTGAGGTGACAATAAAATTGGTGTTTGCCAATTGAAACGATACGGATTTTCACCTAAAGTATGCTTAGGTTGAATGTATTTCTGTTCTTCAGTTTCAAGATTTAATCTGTAATAATTTCCGAATTGATAGCCTGTGTATACAACATTAGAATTTCTACTGTCAATTTGAATTTGCATACCATCACCACCCATTATGGATTTCCATGGATACTGGCCCTCTTGCTGCCAAGCCTTATCTTCGCGTGCATTGTGTGCACCAACCCAAACACCATTATCTTGTAAACCACCATAGACATTGTATGGTTTTTCGTTATCTACATTGATAGCGTAAAATTGTCCTACAGAAGGTGAGTTGTTTTTAATCCAGCTTTTACCATCATCATAAGAAATATTAACACCTCCGTCATTACCATCTACTAAATGATTTGGGTTTTTTGGATTGATCCAAAGCGCATGATGATCGGCATGCACATTTTCTGCACTGATAGACGTCCATGTTTTTCCGCTATCTTTAGATTTAACAATCTGCACACCATAAATATAAATATCATTTTCATTGACTGGTGACACGTGAATATGTCCAAAATAATAGCCGTAACTGTAGTAGATACCATCTAAATAATCCTCATGTGTCTTCTTCCAGGTTTTGCCACCATCAGTACTTTTATACACCTCAGCACCAACTACAGGAGTATCAAACAACATTGAATTAGCATCCTCTAAATACTTCGCTAAATCAATAGGTTTTACGTTACCCGAACGCACCATTTGCTTCACATTTTCTGGTCTGTATTTTTCCTGAAAGCCATTAGTTCTCAAAAACGCATTCAGTTTTTTATCCTCTAAAGCCAAAAAATCAGCTGTTGACATAGTTTTGAAATCTTCTTTTGTCAAGTCTGTATTGTCTTCCTTTTTCTTTTCTTCTGGTCGTCTAAACTGGCTATCGTGAACTGCATACACCACATCATCATTAAACACTGCTATACCTATTCTTCCTACTCCTTCACCTGTTGGAAAACCACTTTTTTCCGTAGACACTTTTGTCCAAGTTTCACCAGCATCTGTACTTTTATAGATGGCTGAATTACTTCCATTTCCTGTGAAATTCCACGCTTTACGATCTTTAGTCCAAGACGTTGCAAACATCACGTTATAGTTTTTTGGACTGTATTGCAAATCGATAATACCACTTTCATCATCTATAAAAAGGGTTTGTTTCCATGTTTTTCCTCCATCAGTCGTTTTGTAAACACCTCGCTCTTTATTTGAAGAGTACAAATGTCCTGTAGCACCAACAGTTACCACATCTGGATTATCTGGATGAATTAAAATCGGTGCAAAATGATGCGCATCCATTAAACCCAAATTTTCCCATGTCTTGCCATTATCTGTAGATTTTAACAACCCAATACCAGCATACGACGAACGCGAGGCATTATTTTCGCCTGTACCAACATATATCGTTCGTGTTGGCCAATGCACAGCAATATCACCAACGTTTTGGGTTGTCGCATTATCCATAATTGGCGTAAAGGTAGTTCCGTTATTTGTGGTATGCCACACACCACCAGACGCATAACCAACATAAAATTCCGATGGCATTTCTGGATTCACATCAACATCTACCACACGACCACTCATTATGGTTGGCCCAATGTTTTTAAAAGGCACCTTTTTTACCAAAGAGGTTTCGGTCATGTTTTGCTTTTGAGCCAAGGCTGCTTTCACAGTTTCAGCAGACGTTGCCGGTTGTTGTGCCAAGGCCATTAAAGAACTTACGGCAAATGCAAACGATAGGAATTTAGTTTTAGACATGTTGGTTGGTTTTTAAGATTGCTGAATTTAACCATTAATACATATATCCTCAAAATTTGATTATAAAGTTTAACAGATTATCACAACTTGCTTGGGCTTGCGTTTTAGTTTGTTTATTTTTGAAAGCCCATAATGGGCACTTGGCAAACAATTACAATCAGCTTCATTATAATTTAACCCTAGTTTGTTAATTTTTAAGCGGAAAAATGACATTGTTTGTCACACTGAGCGCAATCGAAGTGTTTTTTTTGATAGCTCGATTTAGCTTTCGACTGCACTCAAGCAGACACTTAACTAATATTAATTAAGATTCCTGCCTTCGCAGGAATGACAATACATAATAACAAATGAAATACCATCCTATAGACCGTAACCTATTCATAAAAAACCGTAAAAACTTTGCTTCTCAGATGAAGCCAAACAGTTTAGCCGTTTTTAATTCTAACGATATTTATCCTGTGAGTGCAGACAGCACCTTGCCTTTTG
>JASBSE010000486.1 GCA_030149115.1 Winogradskyella sp.
ATCAAAAGCAAAGATAAACCTTAAAATGTTTCCTTAATTTTACCAAATTATTAATAAGCAGTAAAACGTGGGAAGTAAAAATAAACTCAAAAGATTTAAAGAAAACGAAACCTTTGATAATGTGTTTCAGCCAACCAGAGACGAACTTACAAGTGGTAATTATAGTCTAAAAGGCAAATGGAGAGAAAAAGTTTTTAAAAACGAAAATCCTTTAGTATTAGAACTGGGTTGTGGCAAAGGTGAATATACCGTTGGATTAGCGCAGCGCTACCCAAATAAAAATTTTGTAGGAATAGATATAAAAGGTGCCAGATTTTGGAGAGGAGCAGAAACTGCAATTGAAGAAGACATAGATAATGCAGCCTTTGTAAGAACACAAATAGAACTCATAGAGTACGTATTTGATGCCAATGAAGTCGATGAAATTTGGATTACATTCCCAGATCCACAAATAAAATATAAAAGAACTAAGCATAGGTTGACGAATTTTCAGTTTTTAGAACGCTACAGAAAAATTCTAAAACCAGATGGGTTAATGCATCTTAAAACCGATAGTGAGTTTATGCATGGTTATACGCTAGGATTATTGCATGGCTTGGGTTACGAGGTGTTATATGCAAATCACAATGTTTATAAATTAGAAGGAAGCCCAGAGGAAGTTACGGAAATACAAACCTTTTATGAGAACCAGTATTTAGAAAAAGACAAAGCAATTACGTATATTAGATTCAAAATCAACTAAAACTTGAGTATTACAGTTGTTTTCTTTCTCGGACTTTTTGTGGCGCTCGTTGGTGTAATTCCGCCAGGATTGCTTAATATGACAGCCGCTAAAATTAGTTTAAAAGAAGGTCCAGGTCGTGGTATTACCTTCTCATCAGGTGTTTGTTTGGTAGTATTTATTCAGACTTATTTAGCCGCGATTTTTGCGCGTTATTTATCAAACAGACCCGATATTGTAGAAATACTTCAGCGTGTTGCTTTTGTAATTTTTGTTCTTATAACGATTTACTTTTTGGTTATAGCAAGAAATCAGAAAGAAACCAATGCCGAAGATGAGGAAGTTATGAGTAAGCAAAGTCGCTTTTTTCATGGTATGCTTTTGTCTGCACTTAATGTGTTTCCAATTCCATATCAAGCTTATATGACAATCACCTTGTCGTCGTTTGGTTGGATGAATTTTGAAAAAACAAGCATAGTAACCTATGTAACAGGTGCTGCTATGGGAACATTTGTAATGTTGTATTTCTATATTTTCTTTTTCGATAAGATAAAAGACAAGAAGTTTACCTCTCAAAAAAGTATGAACTACAGTATAGGAATCATCACAGGGTTGGTTGCTTTGGTTACGCTAATCAATATCTTAAAAGAGTTGTAATGAAACCAGAAACTCTTGGTTTTTTTGAAAAGGTTTATGAAGTAGCAAGGCTAATTCCATCAGGAAGAGTTACGAGCTATGGCGCAATCGCTAAGTATTTAGGCGCAACAAAAAGCGCTCGTATTGTTGGTTATGCTATGAATAATTCAAGCGAAAAAGATGTGCCAGCACATCGTGTGGTTAATAGAAAAGGACTATTAACAGGTAAGCATCATTTTGAAGGCACAAACCTTATGCAGCAATTGCTCGAAAACGAAGGGGTTGAGGTTGTAGATAATCAAATTCAAAATTTTGAAGCCTTGTTTTGGGATCCTTCAAAAGAAATCTAGGTATGGTTTTTGCTTTTTCCTTTCCTATGAAAAATAGTATCGTTGTGTTTTTTCTTATTTGTCTGTTTTCATGCACAGGTAGAGATAGTATTGAGGCCTATCCTATAATTACAACTCAAGAATTTGATAGTATTATCTCAGAGGATTCAAAATTAATGTTAGCAGCAAATCCTGTCGTTTACGCAATAAACTTCAAGGATTCTGTTAATATGAATGACAAGGAAGAAGACGAACAAAATTATTTTGGTGAATACGATGAAAACTTCTACACTCACGACAGTCTAAAAATTTTTGTAGATGATGAGAATCTAGATTTTCATACTAGTGAATTTAATATTTTTAGTATTCCGCCACCTCCATCACCAAAGATTAAGGATTCTATTTATGATAAAGAAAATGGAGTTTATGAGTATGAATACGAATATGATACTGATAAAGAGTTTGAGGAACTATTGTTAAAAATGGAACAAAGAAAAAGAGTCCATTACAAAACTTATCCAGTATACATATATAATTATGGCGAGAGCCAAACCGTGATTCAAGCACCTATAACAACAGAGCTCTTTATTTTACTTGAAGCTAAGAATAAAAATAATGAGTGGAAACCGATTGAATATTTTGAGCAATACGGATTTTTATGTGGAACAGGTCACAGAGATTATGTTTTAAAGCCAAAACATTATTTACTTACTACAGTTAAAAGATATAAAGGGGATTATAAAACAAAGTTGCGTGTAAAGTTTAGGTCGTTTGATAAAGTTTTTTATTCAAATGAGTTTGAAGGCTTTATTAACTATTCTCAATTTCAATCAGACTCAATTATTGAAAAGACAAAACAGAGACTAGCTAATAGGGATTCAATAACAATATCCCAAAAACTGAAATGGATGTTTTTGAATGATTAAACTTTTCTAATTGCCTGATATATTTGTAATGAATAGGTATTAGTTCTGTCAATCCTTATATAAATAACTTCAAATATTAGGCTTATGAAATCTAGGTTTATTACGTATCTTTGCATTTAGATTAAATCTAGATAAAAACGTGAAACTTAATAAGAAAGATATACTAGAAGCCTTAAAAACCATAACAGCTCCTGGTGAGGGAGAAAATATGGTAGATAGCGGTGCAGTGACTAATGTTGTAACATTTGCTGATGAGGTTATAGTAGACATAACGATTAAAAATCCAAGTCTTCAAGCGAAGAAGAAAACTGAAGTAGATATTCTACAAACCATACACAAGGAAGTTTACGAAAAAGCAAAAATAAAAGTAAACGTTAAGGTTGAGGCTCCTTCTAAACCAGTCGTTAACGAAATTAAAGGGAAACCGATTCCTGGAATTCAAAATATTGTGGCAGTGGCCTCAGGTAAAGGAGGTGTAGGTAAATCTACAGTAACAGCAAACTTAGCTGTTACCTTAGCTAAGATGGGTTTTAAAGTGGGTATTTTAGACGCAGATATTTATGGGCCTTCAATCCCAATTATGTTCGATGTGGCTAACGAAAGACCATTATCTGTTAATGTAGATGGTAAATCTAAAATGAAACCTATAGAAAATTATGGAGTTAAAGTATTGTCTATAGGATTTTTTACCAAACCAGATCAGGCTGTGATTTGGAGAGGTCCTATGGCTTCAAAAGCATTAAATCAAATGATATTTGATGCAGCTTGGGGGGAATTAGACTTCTTGTTATTAGACCTGCCTCCAGGGACAGGAGATATTCATCTTAGTCTTATGCAAGCAATGCCTATTACAGGGTCTGTAGTGGTAAGTACACCTCAAAATGTTGCTCTGGCAGATGCTAAAAAAGGTGTCGCTATGTTTCAGCAAGACAGTATCAATGTACCGGTCTTAGGAATTATAGAGAACATGGCGTATTTTACACCAGCTGAGTTACCAGAAAATAAATACTATATTTTTGGACAAGAAGGAGCTAAGAATTTAGCAGAAGATTTAGAAGTTCCGTTTTTAGGTGAAGTGCCTTTGGTTCAAAGTATTCGCGAAGCAGGTGATATTGGCAGACCAGCAGCTCTACAGACAGCAACACAAATTGAAGAGGCTTTTGAAGAGATAACAAGAAATGTAGTGCAAGAAGTTGTTAATAGAAACGAAAATCTACCAGCAACTGAGGCAATAAAAATAACAACAATGGCAGGATGTTCTGCAGTAAAGAAATAGTAGATGAGCTCAGAAGAACTAAAATTAAATGTAGAAAAGGCATTGGATGAAATTCGTCCGTTTTTACAAAGTGATGGTGGTGATATCAATTTATTATCTATAGATGATGATAAGTTGGTGAAAGTTCAATTAACAGGTGCCTGTACATCTTGTAGCGTTAATCAAATGACCTTAAAATCAGGTGTTGAGATGACCATAAAAAAATATGCTCCACAAATAGAACGCGTTATTAATGTAGAATAATTAGTGTGACATTTGTCACATTTTAGGTCATACTACCTTATTACATTTGTCTCCAATTCTTAACAACATGATTACAACAGATATACTCATTATTGGCGCTGGACCAACAGGCCTTTTTACAGTCTTTGAAGCAGGTTTATTAAAATTAAAATGTCATCTTATTGATGCACTTCCACAGCCTGGTGGTCAATGTTCAGAAATTTATCCCAAAAAACCCATTTACGATATTCCGGCTTATCCAGAGATATTAGCAGGTGATTTAACCGATAAATTAATGGAACAATGTAAGCAATTTGAACCTGGGTTTACATTGGGAGAGCGCGCTGATACTATTGAGAAGCAAGAAGATGGTTCTTTTATTGTAACGACAAATAAAGGAACAAAACATAAAGCACCGGTAGTAGCTATTGCAGGTGGTTTAGGCAGTTTTGAGCCTAGAAAACCATTAATAGATAATATTTCAGACTACGAAGATAAAGGTGTGGAATATATGATTAAAGAACCAGAAATGTACCGTAATAAAAGAGTGGTTATAGCTGGTGGTGGAGATTCTGCATTAGATTGGAGTATATTTTTAAGTGATGTAGCTTCCGAAGTCACATTAATTCACAGAAGAAATGAGTTTAGAGGACATTTAGACTCTGTTGAAAAAGTACAAGAATTAAAATCTGCAGGTAAGATTAATTTAATTACTCCTGCTGAAGTTGTTGGTCTTGAAGGTGAAGGAAAAATAGAAAGTGTTACGGTAAAGCAAGAAGCTAAAGTTTTCAAAAAGGAATGTGACCATTTTGTACCGTTATTTGGTTTATCTCCTAAATTAGGGCCTATTGCTAATTGGGGATTAGAGATTGAAAAAAACGCTATAAAAGTGAATAATGCATTAGATTATCAAACAAATATTCC
>JASBSE010000515.1 GCA_030149115.1 Winogradskyella sp.
AGGTTGATATTTGATACGCTTTTCTTTCTTCTTTTTTTTATCAGTAAAATGAAAAGTTACTTCTTCAGCATTATAAGGGATATACAACCATTCAAAAGCAACATAAAAACCTTCTTTTGGAAAGAAAATATCATAGTCTGAAATATCAACAACAGCTTCCTTTTGTTTCTTCTTAAGTTCTACAATAACATTTTTTTTTAAGAGATCTTTATCTGGCAGGCTATCTTTCCCGATTGTAAATAAACGCAATCTAAACTTCGCCTTTTTATTTTTAAAATTTCCAAAGTGAAATTTAACCGACTTAAGAAATTCAGTTTCTTTGTAATCTTTGTTATATGGAAAGTACAAAGCCATTATCCATGGGCTTTCTGCTAACGAACCATATCCGTAGCATAAATCAGAATCTTCTATTTTGTTTATAACATTTGTTTTCTCTTCAAACTTATTAGTTATTATAACTTCTTCTAAAACTTCTGTTCTAGGCTTCAAAAAAATCTTTTCAGATTTTAGAAATAAAGAAACTGTTATTTTGCTACTTTCATAACCTAATGAAGATAACCTAACAACCTTATTTATATCTTCTTTCTTAATTTCCAGACTAAAACTCCCGTCATCATCACTAGATGTGCCAACTGTAGACTCTAGAATAGAAATATTGACATAAGGAATTGGCTCGTTAGTTACTTTATCTAAGACCACACCTTTTGCAACTTGTTGTTGCGCGAATACCAGAAATGGCAATAATAAAAAGAATACTTTCATATGAACTAGGAAAAAGATTCCTGCTTTCCGCAGGAATTTATCCCAATTTATTATTAAATTGACGTAACTTAATTGCGGTTAACACCTTTTTAGTATACAAAGGAAAATCTGCATTTAACAACCAACCAAAATAACCTGGCTCTTGCTCCATAACATCTACAACGCGCTTACCTTTATGCTTACCAAAAGAAAAACATTCTTCCCCTTCTTTGTTGAAAATTAAAAATCCTGCAAAATCTGCAAACTTTTTGCGCGAACTAAATTCCGCTAAAAATTTAGTGTCATTTTCTAGCTCTTCGTAGCGCTCTAATTGAGCTTTTAAAACCTCATACGTTGCCTTAGTGTCAGCTTCTGCACTATGTGCATCGTCTAAACTTTTATCGCAATAAAACTTATAAGCTGCACTTAGTGTACGTTGCTCCATTTTATGGAAAATGGTTTGCACATCTACTGCCAAACGGTTTTTCATATCAAAATCTACCTCAGCACGTAACATTTCTTCTGCTAAAAGCGGAATATCAAATCGGTTAGAATTAAAACCGCCTAAATCTGAATCTTTGATTAAGTTATGTACTTCTTTAGAAATTTCTTTAAACGTTGGCGCATCCGCAACATCTGCATCTGAAATTCCATGAACTTTAGTCACTTCTGGTGGAATAGGAATAGTTGGATTTACCAATTTGGTATAGGTTTCTTCCTTTCCGTTAGGATGAACCTTTAAAATTGAAATTTCTACGATTCTGTCATTTGAGATATTGATTCCTGTAGTTTCTAAATCAAAAAAACAGATAGGTTTGTTTAGGTTTAGCTGCATCTAATTATAGTTTGGCACAAAGTTAGGGAGATAAATATAAACTTTCAATTTTGTAAAAAAAATACGCAACCTTTTTGGTTTTTATGTATCTATAGAAAAATTACAATATGAGAAATAAACTACTGTGCTTACTTTTATTAATTTACGTTTTTTCAACCCACAACATTATTGCTCAATTTGCAGAACCAATACTAGTACAAGAAAACACCACAAAAATTACAAACATTGCATTTGCAGACATAAACAATGATAATCTTAAAGATATTATAGTTACCAAAAAAGTTGAAAGTACTACAATATCTTATTTTTTAAATCTTGGTGATTTAAATTTTTCTGAAGAAAATGTAATTCTTTCGGGTAGCAGTCTGGTTACAAATTTTGTTACAGGAGATTTTAATAATGATGGGTGGATAGATATTGTAAGCATAGGTGATAATGAAAATTCGGTAAGAATACATTTTAATATCAATTCTACATTTATTTCACAAACCATAGACACATTCCCTTTTTTTGAAAGTGATATTTCTGCTTCAGACATAGATAATGATGGAGATTTGGATTTCATTGCTATTGGAGGCACAACTTTTAAAGTTTTTTATAATGATGGCTCGGCTAATTTCACACAACAAACTGTTAGCGGACCTCAAGATAACTTGGAAGATTTTTTTGACATCACAATTGCAGACATAGACAATGACGGCTATCAAGACATAATTACTAGTGGAGCCAACACCTCTGTTTATAAAAACACAAATGGCATTATAACTTATGATAGCACCAGAAGTTCCGCTGTTAATAACGGAACTAATCTTATGGTAAAACTTATTGACTTAGATAATGACGGAGATTTAGATTTGCTTTCTCAAAGTAACAGCAATTCATTTGGTATAAATTGGAAGGAAAATGACGGTAATGGTAATTTCATTAACTCTCATGTTATTGACCCTAACCCTTACTCTGTAGAATCAGTTGCTGTTAAAGATTTTGATGATGATGGAGATAAAGACATTTTAATTTCTGACAACTTTGACTTATACATCTATAATAATGACAGTTTTGGAAACTTTAGTACTCCTTCTATTATACATGACAATAATCTCTCTATAAATACGGTATACTCAGATGACCTTGATGATGATGGTGATTATGACATAATATGGTCTGCTGATTTATCTATCCAATTAAATAACACAACCCTAGGCCTAGACAAATACCCTTATAATAATAATGTAAACATATATCCAAATCCTATATCTGATAAAATCAACATTTTTACAGAGACTCCCGGAAAATGTACAATTTATAATTTTAGAGGACAGATAATTAAAAAAGACATTATTCTAAATAGCGGCTACAACACTATTGAAATTAATGACCAATCGCAAGGCTATATTATTAAAGTAGAAGCCAACAATAAAATTTCCTATAAAAAAATCCTATCAAACTAGATATTGCATAACTGTATCTAAATAATAAAAAAGCACAACTTAAAGTTGTGCTTTTTTATTATTTATTTAAGTATAAGATTAAATCTCACGATTCTTATCCCAAGCTTCAAGATAATCTTTTACAGCTTTTACAAACTGACCACCTAAAGCTCCATTCACCACTCTATGGTCGTATGAATGCGACATAAACATTTTGTAACGTATTCCTATAAAATCTCCTTGTGGAGTTTCTATAACTGCTGGCACTTTTCTAATAGCACCTAACGCTAAAATACCGACTTGTGGTTGATTAATAATTGGTGTACCCATGATGCTACCAAATGTACCAACGTTGGTTACAGTATAAGTACCACCTTGTATGTCGTCTGGACTCAATTTATTTTCTCTGGCTCTATTGGCTAAATCATTAACTTTTTTAGCCATGCCCAAAAGATTTAATTGATCTGCATCTTTTATAACAGGTACAATTAAGTTACCATCTGGTAAAGCTGCTGCCATACCTAAGTTGATATGCTTCTTTTTAATGATACTATCACCTTGTACTGAGATATTCATCATTGGAAAATCGCGCAATGCTTTTGCAACCGCCTCCATAAATATTGGAGTAAAGGTTAGATTTTCTCCTTCACGATTTTTGAAACTGTTTTTATGCTTATTTCTCCAATTCCAGATTTCTGTCACATCTGCCTCAATAAATGACTGTACATGAGCAGAAGTTTGCACAGATTCAACCATGTGCTTAGAAATGAGTTTGCCCATTCTGGTCATTTCTATAATCTCATCTTCACCTGAAGCAACTACTGGTTTAGTAACTGGTTTTTCTTTTGGCTGACTTGGTGTAACTGCCTTATTTTCTTCTTTTTGCTCCACAACTGGCTGAGATTTTACTTCCTCAACTGGTGCTGAACTTCGTGATTGCAAATAAGATTTAATATCGTTTTTAGTAACACGACCATCTTTACCAGTTCCTGGTATGGTATCTAGTTCTGATTGTGATATACCTTCTTCCTTAGCTATATTCTTAACAAGAGGAGAGTAGAAACGATCTCCAGAAGAAATTACAGACTCTGCTGTTGCTTTTGCTTCT
>JASBSE010000529.1 GCA_030149115.1 Winogradskyella sp.
TTTAGTTTAATTTATAGAACTGCTATCTTGTACATTCAAAAATACCACTAAAAAAATAACTATGGCACTAGTAACTCCGTTATCTCCAGAGCACGATTTAGAAACCAAGGAATTAGCAGAATTCTTTAATGAAACTTTAGGGTTTTGCCCTAATTCAGTCTTAACCATGCAACGCAGACCTGCCATAAGTAAAGCGTTTATAAATTTAAACAAAGCCGTTATGGCTAATGAAGGTCGCGTAACTTCTGCTTTAAAGCGAATGATTGCTTGGGTAAGTAGTAACGCTACAGGTTGCAGATACTGCCAGGCACATGCCATTAGAGCAGCTGAACGTTATGGTGCCGAACAAGAACAACTCGATAACATTTGGGAATACAGAACGCATCCTGCATTTAATGAGGCAGAACGTGCTGCACTAGATTTTAGTTTGGCGGCTAGTCAAGTGCCTAATGCTGTGAATGCAGACATTAAAGCACGTCTCTACCAACATTGGGACGAAGGTGAAATTGTAGAAATGCTTGGAGTGATTTCACTTTTTGGTTATCTCAACCGCTGGAATGACTCCATGGGAACAGATATTGAAACTGGAGCGGTAGAAAGTGCGGACCAATACTTAGGCAAACATGGTTGGGAAAAGGGGAAACATGATGGAACCAAATACTAAAAAAATTATGTTACTAAAAAAGTATAGTCTTCTTATAACTTTAGGCCTCATATTATTTGGCTGTAAGTCAGAAAAGGAAACCTCAAAAGATGATTCCTTTACCTTTATTGAACGTAATTCCTATTTAGTAGACAGTTACAACGGTTTAGATTATTATCGCTTAACTGAAACCACCAAGCTTATGGATGGCTACTATGTTGTGGGTGATGAAACTAAAAAATGGGAAGAGTTTGAATGTAAAAAAGGCTTATTGAATGGAGACTATATTGTATTTCATGAAAATGGTGAGATTTTCTCTTTTTCAAAATATGCTAATGGGAAACTGAACGGTGAGGAGTTAATGTATGACCCTTTAGGAAACCTGACCAAAAAAAGCATGTATAAAAATGGTGTTTTAGTAGATAGTCAATTTACGTATTTTGATATCGGAAAAATAGAGTCTGAAATAAAATATGAAAACGGTCAAAAGGTAGAAACGCTTTATTACAATATGCTTGGCCATATAGTGTCTCAATCTTATATAAAAAATAGCCGAACCATTACACAACGCCTCAAAGATGGGAAATTATATTCTGAAATGGTATCCTCTAATTACGATGATTATGAAAGCATAAAATTCTTTAACGAAGACGGAAGCACCAAGGCGTACTTAAGAAAAATTGAAGAGCGTGATAGTCTTTTTATATTAGAGCTCAACGATGACGGTAAGGAAATAAAGCGTGTTAATGTACAGTCCAACCCTGTTGAAGCCGCCCAATATTTTAAGTTGTTTAACTAAAAGGTTTTTTCTTGTATAATTTTATTAAATCTCATCAGAAATGGTGAGGTTTTTTGTTTTATACACTTTACTCATTCATTTGGGCACTTTACTCATTCCTTATTTCTAGCCAATGAAGTTGGTTATACATTTGAAATCAACCAACACATAGAACTATGAATAAAATTATATTCAAAATATTCGTATTGCTCATAGTATTCCCAGTGCTCTGTTTCGCTCAAGAAGGAACGGTAACAGGAACACTTACCATTTCATCAGACGGCTTGCCTTTGCCTGGAGCCTCTATAATCGTTAAAGGAACGACCTATGGAGTACAAACCGATTTTGATGGAAATTACAGTATAAAATGCAATGTAGGTGATGTTTTAGTTATTAGCTATGTTGGTATGGAGCCAAAGGAAATTACAGTGACATCTGATATGTTCGGAGCCATACAAAAAACAGAGGTTAAGCGAGTAAAAGTAAAACCTATTGAAACTGACGCTTATAGTGAAGCTTTAAAAAACAAAAAAAAAGAGCGTTTTAAAATACCTTCCATAGCAGATTCAAAGCATAGCTATAACAAAAAAGACAACTACAATGCTTTGCATAGAATAAAAGACATTCAACTTGACCCAGAACATGTTAACCTAACCTATTTTAATCCAGATATTTATTTTCAGGTTGGAGTAAAATCTAACTTAAGCTTTCTGTTTGTTAAGGAAAGTAACTTACCAAAGTTACAATCTTCCTACAGCCAAGGAGCCACCGAAAATGGATCTATTGTTTTTTTAGGACCAGAAACAGGAAACGCCTTTTCTTATGGACCAAACCTAAATACTTTAGAGTTTGATGGAAGTAATTATATATACGACAACAACGGCAGACTGGTTACGCAAGGCAATGGAAATGGAGTTAGCTCTAAGCAGTACAACAATAGCGTGTTAAATACTGCCATTAGTAGGTTTACCAATGTGTATTTTGATGTTGACACAGATGAATGGACTACAGGACTTGACTTTAGTCAGAAAAACACCGAAGATATTTTTGGTAGAGCACAAAAAATAAATAACAATCTTGCACTAAACTTTAAAACCCTTAATCGTAACAGTGAAGAACTAAGTTGGAAATCATTTATTAAATACAGCCACTGGAAAAACAACCAACCTAACATTAATGGATTTAGAAATAACCTCCTTTTAAATTCATGGGTAACACCTGTGTCTTTTAATAATGGTCAAGGCAGCGTTTTACCAGACAATACACAACGCAGTTTTAGCCCAACCAACTATAACAATCCTGAATGGCTATTTAACAATAAAAACTATGATGCCAACACCTTATTTGTAGCCAACCTAGAAAATGACATAAATATTGGTGACGACTTTTCAATAGGAAGTCAATTAAGCTATAAAACAACAGAAAACGAGCAAAACTTTGGTTTGTTTACCAACACTGTAGGTTTTGAAAGTGGCTATCTAAGCAACAAAACCATAAAAACCAATAGCTTCAATGTGATGCTAGACTTACACTATGACAAATACTTGGGAGATTTTTCCATAGATGTACGTTCCATTACTAGATTTAAAAATGAGCAATTAGATTATACATTCAAAGAATCTGATGGTTTTGATGCTTTTACATTTTCAAATCCAAATAGCACCACTGAAATCTCTAATCGCATTAATCGAAATGTGCTAAGACCACATCAGTCTGTTACTCTAAAATATAAAAGGTACTCTAAAATAGTATTTAGTAATACTTCATATATATCTTCCATTCAGAAAAACAAATTGCTTTTACCTTCATCTATTATAAAAGTTGATTTAGCAGATATTTTAGACATCTATGATTTTTATGATTTTTCGCTTAGCGCAACAAGTGCTTTTGATGTTAATGAAATGCCTCTTTTTTACAACAATCAAAGTCACAACAGTCTGCAGTTATTACCTTCAGAAAGTCTTGGCTACACTAGTAACATTGACTTATTTATAAACGAAGACTTAGATTTAGAAGAGCGACACGATTATTCCTTTAATCTCAATTTAGACTTTTATTTATGGGATATTAATTGGGATTTTACTGCAAGCTATTTTGGCTCAAAAACCAAAGGAAGTGTGTTCCCTGTTTTGGAAGGCAATCAATTTCAACTTCAAAATATTGCAGATATTACCAATAAAGGTCTAGAGCTGCAATTAGATGTTTATGAAAGGTTTGGTAGTGTACGTTGGGATAGCAGACTAAGCTTTATGACCAACAAAAATAAAGTTACCAAACTATACAGTAATGAAGAGCGCGTACCAATTGCTGGTTTTCAAAATGTGTCTAAAAATTTAATCGTTGGCCAACCTGCTGGTGTTATTGTAGGAACTGCTTTTGCAAGAGACACTCAAAACAATATCATTATAGATGACAATGGCTACCCAATTGTAGATACAGAACAACAAATTATTGGTAATCCAGTACCAGATTTTACTCTTGGCTTTTCTAACCGTTTTACCTGGAAGAAATTAAAATTTCATTTCGTGTTAGATTACCAAAAAGGAGGAGACACATGGAATGGCACTCAAAATGTGCTCAACTATTTTGGCACATCACAACAGTCTGCAGATCAAAGAAACATCACAAACTATGTTTTTAATGGTGTAAATGCACAAGGCAATACAAACACAATTCCTGTAGATTTTTATAATCCTGAAGATGGTATTGAAAATAACCGCTTTGTTCGCTACGGCTTCAGTGGTGTTGCAGAAGAAGCCATTGAAGATGCTGGCTATCTTAACCTAAGAACCATTGAGCTTTCTTATGATTTTGCTAAAAGCAATTATGATTTTTTCAGGCAAGTTGAAGTAGGACTTTACGCTCATAACCTCATCACATTTACAAAATACAGAGGAGCATCACCTTATTCATCACTTTTTGATACCAATTCTGGACATAATCTTAACTTTTTCAATACTCCTTTAATGAGTGAAGTTGGGCTAAAAGTCAACTTAAAAATATAAACACTATGAAAAAACTTATACAAAACACTAAATTTTTGGTGATTGCCGGACTTTGCTTCTTCACGTTGCTGTCTTATAAAGCTTTTGAAGCATTTAATAATCCATTAGAGAAGATATACACTCAAACGGACAGACCGTTCTATTTTCCTGGAGAAACCATTTGGTTTAAATCTTATATCGTCAATACAGATAATACTATTACGACCATCAGTGACGTGATGCATGCGGAATTAATTTCGCCTAAAGGTGCTGTTGTAACATCCTTAAATCTTAATGTAAAACAAGGATATGCTTACGGAAATTTTGATATAAGCTCGGATTGGGTTGGTGGCATTTACACTTTAAAATGCTACACCAATTGGATGCGTAATTATGGTGAGGATTCATTTTTTACCAAAAAAATCACTATTCAAAAAGTGGTAAAACCAAAGCTGTTACTTAATCTAAAATTTGAAAAAGAAGGCTACGGAAAATCCTCTGAGGTTATTGCAAATCTTGAGGTTAAGGATTTAAAAAATCAACCTTTATCACATACTGAAGTTACGTATAAAGTGAGTGTAAAAGGCACAGACATTATAAATGATGTTGTGGTTACAAACAAAGACGGTAAAGCCAAACCCAGCTTTACATTACCAGAAAACTTGGAGTCCGTTGATGTGGTTTTAAACGCTTTGGTATATCACAACGGCACCACAGAATCTATCTCAAGAGCTGTTCCTGTGGTTTTAAACACTATTGATCTTCAGTTTTTACCAGAAAGTGGTAAAATTGTAGCTGGCACTTTAAACAAAGTTGCTTTTAAAGCTCTTAATGAATTTGGAAAACCTGTAGATCTCAAAGGAGATGTTGTAAATGCGAAAGGAGAAACCGTTTCAAACTTTGAAAGTTTTCATGATGGCATGGGAAGTTTCAATTTTAACCCAATTAAAGACGAAGTATACTATGCTAAGATTACAGAACCTTTCAGTTCTGAGGAATTAATTCAGCTACCAAAAGTGTACGAAAACGGTGTTCGATTTTCTGTTACAACAGATAGTCTATCAACCAATTTAGATATTTTTTCAACCTATAGCACACCTTTATTTCTTGAGGCTTCTAATGCAAGTGCATTGCTCTTAAAAAAGGAAATCGGTCTCAAAAAAAATATAAGCTTAAACACTTCAGAATATCCTATGGGTATTACCAAATTCAGTCTAAAAAATGAATATGGTAGTACATTCGCAGAGCGTTTGGTGTTTCTAAATCCTCACAAAAAACTTCATGTAGACCTCAGCCTAGATAAGGAAGTGTACAATACCAGAGAAAAAGTAAAACTCACTATAAAAACATACGATGTGAAGCAGAATCCTATTCCTGCAAACTTATCATTGGCCGTTGCGGATAATAAATTACTGTCCTTTGCTGACGACAAGCAAGACCATATTTTATCCTACTTATTGGTATCTTCTGAATTGAAAGGAAAAATTCATAAACCAGATTTTTACTTGAATCCAAAAGAGCCAAAATCTAAAACAGCAATAGATTATGTGATGCTAACCCATGGTTGGAGAGACTATATCAATGCACCTACCGTTACTAAGGAAAATGCACAATATCTACCAGAACAGAGCGCTATACAAACTGGTGTTGTGCTCAACAAAAAAGGGAAACCAACACAAGCACATTTACTGCTTTTTGATAGAGAGGGTAATAAAGTTTTGGTTTTTGACACCGAAGAAGATGGCTCTTTCGCTTTTAAATTCAACAATAATTACAATCTTACTTTATTGGCTTACAAAGACAATGGAGAACGTGTTACTATTGAAGAAACATCCTTAGAAGAAGGACGATACTACAGCCAAACACCAACTAAAAATGTAGAAAACAAAGAGAATATTAAGTCTTTTGACAAAAATGAAAAACCACTACAAAACACTATTAAACAAAAGGCAAAAATATCTGTTGGCTTAGAAGAAAGTGAAAACGGTTTAGATGAAGTTGTTGTTGTGGGTTATGGCACCACACGTAAAGAAAGCCTTACAGGTTCTGTGACAGTGATTTCACAAGAAGAAATAGCATCAAACGGCAATTCTGTTATCAATGCTTTGGCTGGCGAAGTGGCTAGTGTTAACGTAACAAATGCTAACGGACAACCTGGTAGTGCTCCAAACGTTAGAATCAGAGGCTTTGGCAGTGTGTCTGGTAATAACGAACCTCTTGTTGTAGTAGATGGTGTACCTTACGATAGGTCTGCTTTGAGCGACATCAGCCCTCAGCAAGTAAACAGTGTAACAGTTCTAAAAGATGCTGCTGCAACTAGCATTTATGGTAGCAGAGGCTCTAACGGAGTTATTATCATTACCACCAAAAACGATAGCTACCCTTATTATAAAGGAGCCACAAAACGATTAAATAACCGAGACTATAAAAACTATGCTGTAAAGCAATTTTACCACTATATTGGAAACCACATAGACACTCCAAGAAGTTTCTACATGCCAATCTATGAAGGAAAAAATCTACCAGAAGAGCGTACCGATTTTAGACAAACCATATACTGGAATCCTGTGGTACAAACCAATGCTGATGGTATTGCTGAAATTGAATTTTATAATTCTGATGCTGTAACGTCGTTTAAAATTTCTGCTGAAGGCATTGGTTATAATGGTCTTGTAGGCAAAGCAGATAAATTATACGCTACCAAAAAGCTGTTGAACATTGACATAAAAACACCTAATTACATGGTGCTAAATGATACCATTTCATTGCCAATTACCATAACAAATGAAACTGAAAAAGCCATGGAAACTAATTTAAAGTTTCTATTGCCTGAACATTTAAAGATGGTATCGTCTATTGATGAAAAATTAAACGTGGAAGCTAAAAACGCTGTCACCAAAACCATAAAAGTTATACCTATTGAAAAGGGTGAAGACTTAGACATTTCTATTTTGGCAGAATCTGAAGACTATAAGGATATCATAAAGAAAAAGGTAACCATTTTAAGCCCTTATTTCCCAACATCAATATCATTGTCTGGTTCAGAAACTCAAACCTTTGACTTTGAAATTAACCATGCTGTTAAAAATAGCATTACCACAGAGTTTAATATTTATACAGACATCGTAGGAGATGTTATGGATGGTATTGAGTCTTTAATCCGTCAGCCTTATGGATGTTTTGAGCAAACATCATCTTCAACATATCCTAATATTATGGTTTTAAAATACCTGAAGGAAGCAGGTAAAAGCAATCCCGAAATTGAGGCTAAAGCTCTAGATTTTATAAAACAAGGCTATAAAAGGCTTATTGGTTTTGAAACTTCTGAAGGTGGTTTTGAATGGTTTGGTCATACTCCACCACACGAAACCTTAACCGCTTATGGCATTTTGGAATTTACCGAAATGAAAGAAGTATACGATGGTGTAAGTGACAAAATGATTTCCAGAACTGTAGATTGGCTTTTAAGCCGAAAAGACGGTAAAGGTGGTTTCAAAAAAAGTAAAAAAGGCTATGATAGCTTTGCCAGTTCACCAACAGATGTTGCCAATGCTTACATTGTCTATGCATTAAGCGAATCTGGTGTCAATGCAGATTATATGCTAGAATATAATACAG
>JASBSE010000536.1 GCA_030149115.1 Winogradskyella sp.
GTTAGTCCACCTGAGCTTATAGCTTCTTCAGATTGAATAAGATTATAAGCCTCAGACTTTCTCATATTTTCTAGCTTTACAGGATCTTTTTCTAAACGTAACCAAAGGCTAATTCTATTTTGCTGATGGATTTGTAAACCATGTTGATAAAATAGTTTAACACCATATGCAAACCCTATTGCTATAAAAAGAACGAGTACATATTG
This sequence comes from Winogradskyella sp., assembly GCA_030149115.1. Lineage (GTDB taxonomy): Bacteria > Bacteroidota > Bacteroidia > Flavobacteriales > Flavobacteriaceae > Winogradskyella. The sequence continues at coordinate 207 of JASBSE010000536.1, forward strand.
AAGCTTTGAAGCACGTTTCTTTTTTCTTATGAAATAACGAATTGTAAGTGCTATTGCCGCAACGATTGCAGTAATGGCAATACCAAATTTTAAAGAAAGTACAGCTAAAATTATGAGCGATAAGGCTACAGTTAAATAAATTTGTTGTAAACCTTCTCTATAAAAAACAAAGAAGAAAGCTGTATAAACAATAGTACTACCAGCATCATTTTGTAGTAATATTAATAAAGCGGGAATAAATATTATAGCGGCAACACGTATCTGATCTTTGAGAGTTTTCATGTTGGTTTGCAGATCACTAATGTATTTTGCTACGGCCAAAGCTGTTGCAAACTTAGCAAACTCACTTGGCTGAATAGTCATACTTCCTATACCATACCAGGAACGTGCACCATTTACATCTTTACCAAATATAAATAGGCCAACTAATAATATAATGGCAGCTAAATATATGATACTGGAAAAGCGCTCGTAAAATTTGGCTTCAAGTGATAGAATAAGAATAATGATTACAAACGTAAGTCCAATAAAAACGAGTTGTTTTCCATAAAGTTCAGTCATGTTGAGGTAACTCGTTACCTCACCATCATGAGCTGCTGATAAAATATTAACATAACCAAAGCCTACTAACAAAAGAAATAGTATGATAGTAATCCAATCGAACTTAAAACGTCTTTGATTTTCTCTAAGCATTAGTTACTGTTTTAAGGTCTCTTTTTCTTCAAGTTTTATGGCGTAATTATCTATGACCTGAAGAGTTGTTTCTGCATTAATTTTAAAAGGTTCTCCAGATAGTGGTTTTGCATATTCATCTTCTAGACTATGAGTTAATATCCAATTTTCAAGGTCTATTCTTGTTATATCACCTTTAATGTATTTCTCAATCATTAAACTTGCCATTCTTCCAGCAAAACGACTTCCCCAATATCCGTTTTCAACAAAAACAGCAATGGCAATTTTAGGATTATCTTTTGGTGCAAAGGCTACAAAAATTGAGTGATCTGTTAATTGTGTTTTTTTGCCATCAATAATAGCAAAATTCTCAGCAGTACCTGTTTTTCCGCAAATTTCAATGCCGTCAACCTTTAGAGCCTTTGCGGTACCATCATTGAATACATCAAACATACCCTCTATCACTGGTTCAAAATGTTGCCTATCTATTGTGGTATATTTTGGTGTAGTGAAATTTGAAGGAATAGTATCTCCTTCAATATTTTTAATAATATGTGGTGTGTAATAATAACCTCTATTCCCTATTGCAGCGGCCATGTTGGCTAATTGAATAGGTGTTGCTTCAACTTCACCTTGACCAATAGCATTAGAAACAATGTAAGTTGAGCCCCAACGGTTATCACCATAGGCCCTATCGTAGTAATCGCCATCTGGAATACGACCAGGGCGACCAACCGATAAATCATTATTTAAAAAATCACCAAGGCCAAAACTTTTTGCATGGTTAGCCCATACGTTCATACCGTCACCTGCATCGTCATATTTGTCAATAATTCGTCTGTAGACATTAACAAAATAGGCATTACAGGATTGGGCAATTCCCATGTTCATATTAACAGGACTTCTATGGTGATGACAACCTGTTAATCGTCGGCTACCATAATAATAACCCATTCTGCAACTAAACGTGTCTTGCTCATCTACCACTCCTTCTTGTAAGCCGATTAATGCGTTTATAACTTTAAAAGGCGAGCCAGGCGGATATTGTGCTAACAGGCCTCTGTCATATAATGGTTTCGCTATGCTATCATAATGTAGCTTCGTATAGTTTTTAGATCGGTTTCTGCCAACTAAAATATTTGGATTATAGCTTGGGCCAGTTACCATAGCCAGTATTTCACCACTATTTGGCTCTATTGCTACAATACCACCACGTTTGTGCTGCATTAAAAGCTCTCCGTATGCCTGCAAATCAGAATCGATAGTTATTGTGATATCTTTTCCAGGAACAGGTAAAGTGTCTAATTTACCTTCTTTGAATGGTCCAATTGTTTTATTAAATCTATCTTTTTGAATGAATTTAATACCCTTTGTTCCTCTAAGTATTTCTTCGTAAGATTGTTCAACACCTTGCTTACCAATTAAATCTCCTAATTTGTAATAGGGTTGTTTATCAATTATGCTTCGGTTTACTTCTCCAATATCACCTAAAACATTGGCTCCAATTGTGGTTTGGTACGATCTTAATGAACGTTTCTGAATATAGAAACCAGCATATTTTCGCATTTTTTCCTGTAAAACAGCATAATCTGATTTTGACAATTGCGGAACAAATGGAGATGGTAATCTTGGTGAATAGTTTTTGGCACGCTCTAACTTCTTATTGTACTCTTCTTTTGTGATTTTTAATAGATTGCAAAACTCAATGAGATCTTCAGGTGTCATTGGTTCAACTTCTCTTGGTATAACCATAACATCGTATGATGGTTGGTTGGCTACGAGTAGTTTGCCGTTTCTGTCGTATACATAACCTCTTTTAGGATAGGTAAACTCTTTCTTAATTGCTGTATCTTCAAAAATATCATATTCATAACCTCCATAAACTTGCAGATAGAACAAGCGTGCTATAAAAACAAGACCAACAAGGATAACAGTGGTTAAGAGTAAAAGTTTTCTCATTTTTTGTTTCGACTAAAAAGAATAATAATCAGGATACAAAGTATTATAGTAAAAATACTAGAGAATAACGTTTTTTTCAATATTAAAAGTGTGCTGGAAATGTTAAAAACTTCTAACGAAAACAATACGATATGGTGAGAGAAAGTTCCGAGAGTAATATATGTAATTAAACTACCAAGTTCAGTATTGCTAAATTTTATGCTTTGGTGCTCATATAGCATTCCGAAGGATGTTTTTAGAAATATTGGCCTGGCATAAGCCAGAAGTATAGATGCTGAAGCGTGTACACCTCCAGAGTTTAAAAACATATCAATTAGTATACCTAATAAAAAACTAGTTGTTAGTAAAACAAGGCGATTTTCTCTAATTGGAAATAGAAAGATGAAAATTATATAGATATATGGGTTAATATATCCCAGGAAGTTAATGTCACTACAAAAAATTACTTGTACCAAAAGTAATACAACGAAACGAATACTATTTGTTCCAAGGATACTATTCATTACTGGTGTTTTGTAATTTTAAAATTTCCTCTCTATCTCGGTTTTCAAGTATGTAAATTGTTCCAATATTGGTCATGTCGTTAAACAATTTTACTTGTATAGTGTATGTATCTCCACTAATGTCTGTTTCAAAACTCTCAATACTTCCTATGCTAATTCCTTGAGGGAAAATTGAGGATTG
>JASBSE010000537.1 GCA_030149115.1 Winogradskyella sp.
ATCATTCTCAGACATATGTCAAAATATATATTAGGAGGTTAAAGATACTAACAACTCGTTGAATTACAAAGCAAATAAAGGGGTGAAGTTTATTTGTGTAATTGTTTAGTCGTTGATTTATTTAATCGTTGGATAATAAGAATGTTGAAGGCTTTGAATAAAGGTTTTTAGAATTTAGTTTCACTAATCACTACTTATTCCAGATTTCCCAAGATTTTTCAGCTTGAAGTTTCAGCATTTCTGAGCCGTTAATGATTGTGGCTCCTTTTAATTTACCACAATTAAGGAATTTGGTTTCTTCAGGGTTATAGATAAGATCATACAAAATATGTTTATCTGATAAGCCATCGTAAGGAATGTCAGGACATTCATTTATATTGGGAAAAGTACCGATTGGTGTACAGTTTATAATGATTTGAAATGAGGTAATGATGTCTTCAGTTAATTCAGAATAGGTATATGTAACGCCTTCTTTTTTGGTGCGTGATACATAGTGATATTTAATACCAAGTTTCTTTAAAGAATGAGCAATAGCTTTAGAAGCTCCACCTGTACCCAAAATTAAAGCACGTTTATGATGTTTTTTTAAATGTGGCTTTAAAGAATTTTTGAAACCATCATAATCCGAGTTAAAACCAATTAATTTGCCTTTTTTTATTTTTATAGTATTAACTGCACCTATCTTTTTTGCACGTTTATTCAATTTATCCAATAGCGGAATTACTTCTTCTTTGTATGGAATGGTCACGTTAAGACCTTTTAAGTTTGAAGTGTTTTCAATAATATCCTCTAGTTCGTCAATGGATTGTAAATCAAAATTAACATAAGTATGCGGTAAACCTTCGTTTGTAAATTTATCTGCAAAATACCCTCTTGAAAATGAATAGGAAATGTTTTTTCCTACCAGTCCGAATTTAAACTTTAACTTGTCTTGTGCGTTGTCCATACCATTCTAATCCCAAAACAATGAGAATTCCTAAGCCAATATACGCAATTGCAATATAAGTTTCGGTAGTCGCTTCTGGGAAAAAACGCTTGTAATTTGCAATGACTTGTTTACCAGTAGAATCTAAAATATAACTACCATCAATATTTGTTTTATAGACAGTTTCTTTCCACGGCCAAACAACACCAAGAGACCCAATTATAAAACCAACAATAGTTGCTAATGTAATATTTTTATAATGGTGTAAAATATAATTTAGAACATGTGAAAATGTTACTAAGCCAGCTACAGAGCCTAACGTAAATATGCCAAGCACTTTAAGCATTCTAATTCGAGCTTCATTTTTAATGAACTCAAAATTACCAGTAAATATATCTGAAATAGTGTCGTAAAGCGCATTAACAGAGTCTACCAGCAGTAACACGTAATTTCCGAGTAGAATTAAAATAAACGAACCTGAAAAACCAGGAAGTGTCATGCCAGAAACACTTATAATACCACAGAAAAATACAAACCATAGATTGTCGTTTTCTTTTGCAGGATCTAAAAAACTAATGCTTATACCAACAACTGCACCAAGGATTAGTGCAATGATTGTTTTACTATTCCAGGCCTTAAAATCTTTACTTATGTAATAGATAGAGCCTAGTATCATTCCGAAAAATGCGCTCCAGACATAAAGCTGAAAGTTAACAATGAGGTAATCGAGTATTTTAGAAACACTAAAGTAGCTAACCACCATTCCTAAGAATAAAAGTCCTAGAAATTTACCATTGATATACTGATAAAAATTCTTGAAACGACCATTAAAAAGAAGCTTGAAAGCAGTTTTATTAACACGCTGAAGCGAGTAAATAAATTCTTCGTAAAAACCGGCTACAAAGGCTACAACACCACCGGAAACACCAGGAACTTTATTTGCGGCTCCCATTGCCAGCCCTTTTATGACCAAAAAAATACGATCTTTAAAAGTTCTGGTGCTTTGCATTAGACTTTGTTTTTTTGATCTCCTAAACGCTCTAAAATTAATATAGCAGCAAATCCGATAACTACAAAGATAATAGCAAGCACTATCTGATTGTCTCCTTGGTATGATGAAGGTAAGATACTTTGATCTAGTAGAGTTACTTCTTCACCTTCAGAATTAATTCTGGTTTTTAGAATTTTTTTCCATGGCCAAATTTTATTCAGAGATCCAATCATAAAACCAGTTAAAATAGCAAGTGTTAGATTTTTTTGATGTTTAAACATCCAGTTAAGAGCCTTAGAAAATATTTTTAATCCAACAACAGCACCAACAGCAAGCAATACAAACTTTAGTAAGGCATCTTTAAATAATTCCATATTACCTGTAACCAAGCCATCTCGTAAATTGTTTATAGTGTCAATTGCAGTTTGATAGGCTCCTAAAATTAAAAGGATAAATGCACCTGAAACACCTGGTAATATCATAGCTATTATGGCTATAAATCCACAGAACAATAAATAAAATGGACTATCTGGAGATGCAAATGGTTCAGCTAATGTTATATAATAGGATAGAGCAGAAGTTGCTATTATAGCTATAATAACTTTTGGTGACCAACCTTTGATTTGCTTTGCTATATATAAAATACTTGCAAGTACTAACCCAAAAAAGAAAGACCATAACAAAACAGGCTCGTTGTGTAAAAGCCATTTTATAAGTTTTGCTAAGGACAAAATGCTAATGGCAATTCCAGAAAATAAAGCTAACAAAAATGAGCCATTTATAGATTTCCAAGCGGCTTTAAAACCTTCTTGTTGCCATACTTTAAAAACACCTAGATTTACTTTATCTATGCTTTCAATAAGTTCTTCGTAAATGCCTGAAATAAAAGCTATTGTACCTCCTGAAACACCAGGGACTACGTCTGCAGCTCCCATTGCTATACCTTTAAAAGCGATAATAAGATAGTCTAAAAAACGTCTTTGCATTTCTCTTTATATAAGAAGTGCTAAGGTATGGAATTTTTTAGTCGGAAGCTTTCTTTGCTTCGGAAATTATAGCTTTAACCATTGGTCTATCTACAAGCAAAGGGAATAATTCTGAAACTATAAAACTATAATCTATATTAAGTCTCAAAGCATTTTTTAGATGAAAACGACCTTCTTGTATTTGTTGTGTTGTAAAGTATAAACCACCAAGTCTATATTCAATTTCCGGATTTTCTGGATAGAACTCCGCGGCTTGTAGAAGATTATAAATTGAAGCTTCATATTCACCTAAGGCAATTAAAATATCTGATCGGTCTAACCATGTGTCTAATTCGTAATTACCCAGTTCTAAGGTACGTTTATAACCAATTTCAGCTTCTTCAAGAAAGTTTAGTCGTTTATTAATTGTAGCATAAAGTTTCCAATACAATACATTTTCTCCATCAATATTTACAGCTTTATTTATAAACTTCAACGCTTTGTTGTAGTCTAAACGTTTCATGTAAAATTTAGTAATAGCAATCCAGCCTTTGTCTAATAACGCATCATCCTTAATGGTTTTATTGAAGAATTGTACTGCCATGTCATCTAGTCCAAGTTTTTCATAACAATGACCTATTCTTAATAAAGCGAAGGATGTAGGTTCATCTAATGCCAAAGTAACTTTGTAATTTTCAATAGCTTCTTCGTACTGTTTTAGTTTCTCTAAAACTTTACCTTTTTCAATGTAGGCACCTACAAAAGTATCATCTGAAATAATCGCAAAATCAAAAGCGGCATTTGCCTTAGCATAATCTTTTATGGTAAAATACTGACGTCCTAATTGATGCCAAGCTACTTCACAATAAGGATTAGAATCTAAAAAGTCATTAAGATAACTTATGGCTTCTTCATTCTGATCTAAAAAATCATAGCAGTAAACTATGTTATGCAATGCTGAATAATCTGAAGTGTCACTTTCCAGGCATTTTTTAAAGTAAATCACGGCATTTTCAAACTGATCGAGAAACAAATATTCCATACCAACCAAGGCATACAAATCTGAATCATCTTCAGGAGTCGAAGAAATATCTATAGCAATTAAAAGTGTATTAATTGCTTTTTCATGTTCATCTTGTTTAGAAAGTACATTGGCTTTTTGAATGTAAATTTCTTCGTTATTAGGTTCAATATCATGAAGCATGTCTAAAATCTCGTCTGCTTCTGAGAATTTATTCTCAATAACTAAAATTTCTACTTGAAATAATCTTAAGTTGATAGAAGTTGGGTGTTGCTCTAAGCCAAGTTTAATGGCACGTTTTGCTAAAGCAATTTTTCCATTTTCGAGATAATGATGGATAATGTTTTCAAATTCATTTGAATCGAAAAACAAAATATCATTTGTCTTTAGCATGGACTCAAATCTTGTAAGCGGATAGTTTTCGTCTTCGTGACTATAATTCATAAGCGGTTTTAAGATTCACTACTCTAAATTACAGTTATCATCA
>JASBSE010000087.1 GCA_030149115.1 Winogradskyella sp.
TGCAACTAACTTCAATGGTCAAACTACCGTATTAACGGCCAATACCGAAGTTATTCCTAATGCGGTTTATGAAATAAAATTTGTGATTGCCGACCATATTGACCAACGTTTTGACTCGGCCGTATTTATTGAAGCTGAAGGGTTTGGCGGCTCTATAGATCTTGGACCTGACCAATCGGTTTGTGGTAGCAACCTAACTCTAGATGCTGAGATTGACAATCCTTCTGCCGTGTATTCATGGTTTTTGGATGGTAATCTTATTGCTGGTGAAACCAATTCAACCCTTCTGGCTGAACAATCTGGTACTTATAGTGTTGAAATTTCAATTCCTAGCCCTACCAACAACTGTGTGCTACAAGATAGTATTGAAATTGAAATAATCCCTTATCAAGAAGCTGCGCCTATTGATGACCTCTCGGTATGTGATCCTACTCCTAGCGATGGGATTTATCAGTTTGACTTCCTCTTATTAAAAAATGATGAAATTTTAGCAGAATTGCCCTCAGATAATTACAACATCTCTTACCACTTAAGCCTAGATGATGCCCAAAACAACGTCAATCCTGTAGTTGGCATATACCAAAACACAGAACAGGAAGAGACCATTTTTGTTAGAATTGAAAGCTTAAATGGCGACTGCCTTCAAATTGGTAGTTTTAATTCTACAGTGAGTGAAACTCCAAGTACAGGAGATTTTTCACTTTTTGTATGTAATGATACTATTGCTGATCCTGGCATTTCTAATCTAAACATGTTTGATATTGTTATGACTGATGGTGAATTAGAAAGAACCGTTACCTATTTTTTGAATGAAGAAGATGCCACAAATAATGTTAATCCAATCACAGAGTTTCCTGATTTTAGTGAAGTACCACCATATATAGTTGCAAGAGTTGAATTTAATAACCAAACTAATAGCTGCTTTTCTTTCGGATATATATACTTTGATTACATTACACCTCCAGATTTATATACTGATACACTTATCCTAGATGCATGTATTGATCCAAATTTTGAAGGAAGCATTGATGGCATTGACTACACTTACAACACATTACCTGTTTTCTTTGATATTGATGGTTATTTTGATCTTATTGAAACATCAATATTCCCTGGATCCTCCGTTAGATTAAATGCCTTATTGTTTTTAGGGAATCCAATGTCTTATACATTAGAACAACAATCTACATTTACCATTCCACTGGCTGTATCTTTTGACAATGGTAACTGTTATAGTCCTGTTACACTGAGGCTATATAAAAATTACCTCTATGAAGTTATTGGACCAGAAAACACAATCTCTAAATGTGATGATGAATCAAACGATGGTATTGAAGATTTCAACTTTGACGACATAAGACAAGATCTTTTAGAAAATATAGATGAAGACTATTCTTCAAATGTACATTTAACATATTACCTCACCGAAGACGACCGAAGCAATGAAGTTAATGCTATAGACCAATCTATTCCTTTTACTGCAACCAGTCAAGATGAATTGTTTATAGATGCTTATTACACCTTTGATGGTAATGTTGCTTGTAGTATTTATTCAAAAATAAATTTTAATGTACTTCCTGCAATAAATTTAAATCCTGTTTCAATAGATTATTGTGGAAATACAGATCCAAATACAAACACTACAACCGTAATTTTAGAAACCATTACTGATAACATTCGAGAAGATTTTGCAAATACTTACAATATTATTGCTAATGTAAACATCTATGAAACATTTGAGGATGCTGAAAATTTATCCAACCCATTAGAAGAAACTTACAATTTAAGTATTGGACAATCTTTATTTATCAGGGCAACTAATGCATTTACTGGTTGTTATGACATCACTACATTAGAGTTTAATATTACTTCTGCTATCGAGGCAAGTAACCCAGAACCTTTGATTATTTGCGATGAAGATCAAGACTTATGGTCCACTATTAACCTAGAAGATGTACTAGTTGATCTTTCAGCAAATAACCCAGATGTTATTTTTTCATTTTATGAGTCTTTTGATGATGCTATAGATGAGCTACATGATGATTTAGCAATAACAAACCCAAGTAATTACAACACTTCGAGCAAGGAGATATTTATAAGAGCTGAAATTGAAGCTGAAAACTGTTTTAGTATTCTTAACTTCGACATCCTCATCTACGCAGACCCACAATTAGATACCGTTTCTAACTTTATCAATTGTGAAGTCGACCCTAACGTGCCTGCTGAGTTTATTTTTGAAGACAAAGACGCTCAGATTATAGGAAACCAACAAGGTATGCAAGTCCTCTATTTTGAAACTGAAGACGATGCCATTGACAGAGAGAATTCCATTGATAAAACAGCACCTTATTTTAATTCCTCGAACCCTCAGACCATTTATGTTAGGCTTGAAAATGAAGCTGAAAACGGTTGCTACAAGGTAGATCCTATGGTAATTGAAGTGAGAGAAATACCAGATTATAACATGCCTTCAGATGTTTTTGAATGCGATGTTAATAATACTGGGCTGGCAACAACTGACCTTAGCAATACAATCAATGAAATTGAACTTAACAGTACCACTCCTCTCAATGTATCGTTTCACCTAACACCTCTAAATGCTGAGATTGGCACTAATGCCATTGCATTAAATTATACAGCAACGACGAATCCTCAGATTATATATGCCAGAATTGAAAATGCTAATTCCGGTTGTTATAGTATTGAAACCTTTAATCTTAATACACTGTCATTGCCAGAGGTAACTTATGGACAATCCTTGGTTGCTTGTGGTAATAATTATGATACCTCTATTGAGTGGAATTTAACCGAAATTGAACTTAACATCTTAGATGGCAGACAGTACAATATTGACTTTACTTATTTCAATTCTGAAGTAGATGCTCAGAATAATGTAAACGCTATTGGCAATCCTATGGCTTATACAAATACTAGCAGTCCTGAGACGGTGTATGCTAGAGTTCGTAATGCAACTACAGATTGTTTCTCAGTTGTTCCTTTTGAACTGATTATCAACTCACCTCCTGAAATCAATCAGTTTGGTGTTTACGATATTTGTGATAATGATACCAATACT
>JASBSE010000088.1 GCA_030149115.1 Winogradskyella sp.
CTTTTTTATTTCTGAAACTTTCTACTTTTCACAAGCAACTTATTTCTACCTTTGCAGCATGATACATTTAGGAGAATACAATACATTAGAAATACTAAGAGATACTGAACCAGGATTATTTTTGGGTGATGGAGAAGATGGCGAAGTTTTATTACCAAATAGATATGTGCCAGAAGAATTTGAAATAGGCGATAAACTAGAGGTTTTTGTGTATTTAGATAATGAAGAACGACCAGTAGCAACAACAGACAAACCATTTATTAAAAAAGGTGATTTTGCATTGTTGCGTTGTAATCAGGTTACTAAGTTTGGTGCTTTCTTAGATTGGGGTTTGGTAAAAGAATTGTTTTGCCCTTTTAAGGAACAAGCTTTTAAAATGAAAGCAGGAGGCTGGTACTTAGTGTATTGTTATTTAGATGACGAAACAGAGCGCTTGGTAGCATCTAGTAAGACTAATCGTTTTTTAGATAATAAAGAACTTACCGTTAAGCAGTTTGATGAGGTAGATTTAATAGTATCACATCCTTCAGAAATAGGTATGAATGTTATTGTTAATAAAAAGCACTTAGGCTTAGTATTTAAAGATGAAATTTATAAAGACATAAGTGTAGGTGATAGACTGAAGGGAATCGTTAAAAAAGTACGACATGACAATAAGTTAGACATATCTCTGAGTCAAATTGGCTATAGAAATATTGAGCCTAATGCAGAATTTATACTTAATGAATTAAAAGACAATAGTGGCTTTTTACCTCTGCATGATAAATCTAGCCCAGAAGATATAAAGGATCAACTGCAGATGAGTAAAAAAGCATTTAAAAAAGCAATTGGCTCTCTTTATAAGGATCGATTAATAACTATTGAAGAAAATGGAATAAGATTAATTTAATCTGTTTTCTATTCGCTGTTGAATAGTGTTTAAGCCTTCATAAAGATTATCAAAGCAGATGTCTTTCCATTGACAAAAACTACTTTCTATTTCAGCATTCATACGTGTAGCTTCAGTATAACTAACAATACCGTATGCAGCTAAGTTTGGTAATTTTTGTCTTGCTTTTTTTAAATCCAATATTGAGATAGAATATGAATTTATTCTGTTCGCAATAATTCCAAATGGTTTGGAACTCCCATAATGTTCTTTTATAGATTTAAGTGTAGGATTTACAGCCATTAAATCTATGTGTGTACCCTCATTAAATTCAATAACAGCAATGTCTTTGAAAAAATGAGTAACTCCAAATTCTGTTGAATTTTGATTGATAATTTTTGATGCTAACTCTGTGTATTCAATTCCCATGATCTTCAAACTTTAATTATAGCTAAACTTTAAGTCATAAAGACCTAAAGCTATAGTTAGACACATGTTTTTCAATTTGGTCACTTAAATAAATGAAAAACAAAAAGTTATACGTTAAAAAGAGAAGTTTAGATGTTTGAAAAAACAATTTATTGAGTGTTGGCAAGCGTATTTTCAACCCAATCAATTGCATCATCAATATTTCTGAAAGATTTTCTATTAAATTTGAAAAAATGCTCTTCAATTTCAAACACTTTTTCTGTTATAGGATTATGAGCTACAACGGCATAAGCTTTTAAATTTTGAAATAACTTATTAAACTTATTAGCATCAGAAAGGTTAATAGAATAAGAATTAACTCTGTTAGAGATAAAACCAAAGGGTTTATTACCAAAGTTTGATTTAATAATATCTGTAATTTCACTAAAGTTATCGAAATTAATGTCTATACCTTCATCAAAAACAGCAACCATATACTGATCGTTTAAACGGAGTTCACCTAAATGAACTCTTAAACGCTTAAAATTCAAATTATTGATCCTAGGGGATGTAATCATAACATTGAAATATTCAGCTACAAATATAGTATGCATGCATAATAAATTCAAACTAAAATTAGAGTTTAGTCATTATTATTAATTCCTTATTTTTGTTTTCAAAATTTTAAGGAATATGAGCCATATAGATTGGAAAGTTGCCAAATCTTATGAAGATATAACATATCATAAATGCAATGGTGTTGCAAGAATAGCCTTTAATCGACCAAATGTAAGAAATGCCTTTCGTCCAAAAACTACATCAGAACTTTACGATGCGTTTTATGACGCTAATGAAGATGTAAATATTGGCGTGGTTTTATTAAGTGCTGAAGGTCCATCATCAAAGGATGGTATTTGGAGTTTTTGTTCTGGTGGTGATCAAAAAGCACGAGGACATCAAGGTTACGTAGGTGATGATGGTTACCATAGATTAAATATTTTAGAAGTACAACGTCTTATTCGCTTTATGCCAAAAGCTGTTATAGCTGTAGTGCCTGGTTGGGCCGTAGGTGGTGGTCATAGCTTACATGTGGTTTGTGATTTAACTTTAGCGAGTAAAGAACACGCCATTTTTAAACAAACAGACGCAGATGTTACAAGTTTTGATGGAGGCTATGGTTCTGCATATTTGGCAAAAATGGTAGGTCAGAAAAAAGCCAGAGAAATTTTCTTTCTAGGCAGAAACTATTCCGCACAAGAAGCATTTGAAATGGGAATGGTGAATGCAGTGATACCTCATGAAGAATTAGAAACTACTGCTTACGAGTGGGCACAAGAAATACTCGCAAAATCACCAACTTCAATAAAAATGCTAAAATTTGCTATGAACCTTACAGATGATGGTATGGTTGGTCAGCAAGTTTTTGCTGGTGAAGCTACAAGATTGGCTTACATGACAGATGAAGCAAAAGAAGGACGTGATGCTTTCCTAGAGAAAAGAAAACCTAATTTTCCAAAAAAGTGGATTCCTTAAAACAGTATAGGCTTAATGAAAAAAATTAAACCTTGGCTTTCTGCCATGAGGCTTAGAACTCTACCTCTTTCAGTTTCTGGAATAATTTTAGGAACATGCTTTGCTCTCTACAATGGTCATTTTAGTTGGTGGGTTTTGGTATTGGCCATCCTTACGACAGTAAGCCTTCAGATATTATCTAATTTAGCAAATGACTATGGAGATGGGCTAAAAGGTACGGACAATGACGATAGAGTAGGTCCAAAAAGGGCTATACAAAGTGGCATAATTTCTCCAGACGAAATGTTAGATGCTATAAAGTTTAATATAGTTGTTGTGATTATACTCACATTGTCACTAATTATGGCTGCTTTTGGGCCAGCTAACTTTTTGTTTTTGTTACTTTTTGTGTTTTTAGGCGGTCTTTCTATATACGCTGCGTTAAATTATACTATGGGAGATTCACCTTATGGTTACAGAGCTTTAGGTGATGTATTTGTATTTATATTTTTTGGTTTAATTAGTACAATGGGTAGTTATTTACTCTATGTCCACACTATAGATCATGTTGTTATATTACCAGCAATAGCTTTAGGTTTACTTAGTGTAGGTGTTTTAAATCTTAATAATATGAGAGACTTAGAAGAGGACGCTAAAGTTGGTAAAATTACAATAGCTGTGAAGTTAGGTATTAAACGCGCTAAACAATATCATTATTTTCTCATTATAGGTGCTATGCTAGCTTCCGTTATTTTTTCAATCTTCTATTACGTAAAAGGTTCCTATAATTATTTGTATTTAATTGCTTTTATTCCATTATTAATTCATCTTAAAAAAATAAAAGGAGCAAAAGAGCCTAACGATTTTGATAGTCAATTAAAAGTATTAGCATTATCTACATTTCTTTTCGCATTATTGTTAGGTGTTGGGTATGTTTTATATTAAATAGTTGACATACCTATCGTACAAACAGAAATAATATGTAAAAAGATTTTTCTTTGAACACTATCTAAGTTTTTATTACATTGAAAAACGTAATTATTTAAACTATAAATCTATTAATGAAAAATCTATTATCCATTCTTCTACTTATTGTATTTTCTTTTGTAAATGCTCAAACAACTAAGCTTCACGTAAGTGAAAGTGAGGAATACAAAGATGATGTAAAATCAACAGAGATTCTAACCATACATACTACTAAAGAAGGACTAACAGGTGTTGTAAGAGAAAGCAAACACGATATTTTATTTGATGTTTTTAACAAGGAACTTGTCAAAACTCATAATCTGGTTATAGAAAGTAGTAAAAAAGAGCGTTATGTTGGTGAAGTAGTTTTTGGAGATGAGATAAAAGTTTTTACAGTGTACTCTCCTAAAGTTAAAGAGCGTATCGTTTATTGCCATGTTTTTAATATTAAATCTGGTACTCACAGTAAAAAGACACTTTTTGAGGCTGACGTAGCCAAGAAGAGATATTTGTTTTCTGGAAGAGGTGAGCGCCAAACAAGCTTTAATTTATCACCTAATGGAAAATATTTGGCGATTGCAACAGACAATATTTACAAAGATGTTAATGACTATGCAATTAGAGTTTTTGATGCTAATAGTTTAGAGCTTTTATTTACCAAATCTTACCAAAAACATGATAAAAAATATTTTAAGCATAACGATATTTCTGTAACAGATAATGCCGAGGTTTATGTATTAGGAAAACTGTATAAAGATGGTAAAAAAGAAAAGAAAAAAGGTGAAGCAAACTATGATTTTATTCTAAATAAAATTACAGAAAAAGATAATCAAGAATTAGTAATTGGTTTGGTAGATCAGCATGTAAGAAGTTTAAACATTACAGATTTAGATAACCAATTACACCTTATTGGATTCTATTCTGAAAAGCGCACTGGAAAAATAAAAGGCGGTTGCAATTTTATAATAGACTCAGAAAATTTCTCAGTTTCTAGTCAGAAAAATTATGAGCTTCCTATTGATGTTTATGAAGATCTTTATGGAGATAAAAGAGGTGCCAAAAAAGAAGGTAAGGAACTTAAGAATTTTTATGTAGACTACATTTTAGAAGATTCTGATGGCAATACATATTTATTAGCTGAAGAATTTTACATAACACAAACATACGTTTCCACAGGTATGAATGGTGGTTATTGGCAAACAGTTTATCATTACGATGATATATTAATATTAAAGTTTGGTGCTTCAGGTGAGTTAGATTGGGGAAGAAGTATTTTTAAGAAAGCCAATGCACCTTCGTATAATGCATTTGTAAAAAATAATGAACTGCATGTACTGCTTAATTCAGGAAAAAATCTTTTAGAGAAGAAGGATGGAAGAACAAAAGTTTCGAAAGGGTTCTTTGAGTCGTCTTCGTTGTACGATATTGTTTATGATAAATCAGGAGAGGTCGTTTACAGCAAAATACAAGACAATAAAGGTAAAACATTCTATTTACCATTTTACGGAACTTATCAAGATGAAACTTTTATAATGATGAGTGATAGACGTAAGAAAAAACAGTTTATGATATTAAAATAACATTCAAGCTATGAAAATCACATTTTACGGTCATGCCACATTAGGCTTACAGATTAAAGATATCCATATTTTAGTAGATCCTTTTATTACAGGAAACGAAAAGGCTTCAGAAGTTGATATAGAGCAGATCAAAGCCGACTATATCTTATTAACACACGCACACCAAGACCATATTTTGGATGTAGAAGCGATAGCAAAGCGAACAGGTGCAATCATCGTTTCTAATTATGAAATTGTAACCCATTATCAAAACTTAGGTTTTGAAGGCCACCCAATGAATCATGGTGGTTCGTGGGATTTTGAGTTTGGCAATGTGAGATATGTTAACGCTATTCATACATCATCTTTTCCTGATGGAAAATACGGTGGACAACCAGGTGGTTTTATTATAGAAGGCGAGCATAAAAATATATACATAGCTGGTGATACCGCATTAACTATGGATATGAAATTAATTCCATTACGCACAAAACTAGATTTAGCAATTTTACCAATTGGAGATAACTTTACTATGGGAGTTGAGGATGCAATCTTAGCAAGCGACTTTGTAGAGTGCGATAAAGTATTAGGTTATCATTTTGATACCTTTGGTTATATAGAAATAGACCATGATGAAGCCAAACGCAAATTCTTTGAAAAGGATAAAGATTTAATGTTGCTAGGTATTGGTGAGAGTGTAGAATTGTAGCTACCTAACAGTACTTCTCAAAACAACCTTATGTAATAACTTAGGTAAAAAGCGTTTCAGATAAATACCTTTGGTTTCACCTTTACCGATATATGCTTCAAACTTTTGTTTTTTAATGGCTTTTAGCATCCGTTTAGCAAAAATATCGACATCTAAGCCGTTTTCTGTTGCTGTATCTTGCTCGTTTTGAGTTGAACCATTACCAATTAAAGCATTGCGTGCAACGTTGGTGTTTACAAAGCCAGGACAGATCATGGTAACTTTTATGTTGTCTTTATCGTGTTC
>JASBSE010000089.1 GCA_030149115.1 Winogradskyella sp.
GAATTGTATTAACAACTGTGGTTTTTCCACATCCTGTTCCTCCACCAATTCCGATTATAAGCATTGTAAATGTTTAGATTTAGTTAGTTATGCAAAGTTAGCTAATTAAGGCTAGTTTTTAATGACTTTTGTCACATCTTCCGTGGTAATCATTTCGCCATAATTATTTCCCCAGCTATTGTTAATGTAATTCATAACATCAGCAACTTCTTTATCACTTAAACCTAATGGTGTCATTACACTGTTGTAAGTTATATTATTAACTACGATTTCACCAGATATGCCTTTTTTTATACCTTTAATACTTGCTTCTTGATTATCTTTTAAATAGTCTGATTGAGCTAATGGAGGAAATATTTTTGGTGTGCCTTCTCCATTACTCATATGACAAGTAATGCACATATCGTTGTAAACTAATTTACCACGTTCTATGCTGGCTTTTAATTGTGGGTCAGAACTTATGTTTTCTTTGTTCATAGAATAATCTACATGATTAGTTTTTTTGTTATTACAAGAAACTATTAATAGAACTATAATTAGCAGTTTACAATATTTTATCATTGTTTTAATAATTTTACAATTCCTAAATTTTCTACTCCAACATAAATAAAACCGTCTGGTCCTTGTTCTACAGATCTAACTCTACCTATACCATCTAATAAATGTTCTTCTTTAATGACTTTACCATCTTTCAATGTGCATAAGTCTAAATATTGAAATTTTAATGAGCCTACTAATAGATTACCCTTCCAATCACCATATCTGTCACTACTAATAAATGCTATTCCACTTGGTGCTATTGAAGGATCCCAATAATGAAGAGGTTGTTCCATACCTTCTTTCTCGGTAATATCCGTGAATTTTGTACCACTGTAATTGACACCATAACTAATTACTGGCCAACCGTAGTTTTTACCTGGCTTTATAATATTGATTTCGTCACCACCTTTTGGACCATGTTCGTGAGTCCAAATCTCACCAGTTTTGGGATGTATTGTCATTCCTTGAGGATTTCTATGTCCATATGAATAAATTGCTTTTTTTGCATTTGGAACATCGTAAAAAGGGTTATCAGTAGGAACTGTGCCATCATCTTTTAAACGGTAGACTTTTCCGCAGTCTCTTGTAATATCTTGTGGGTTTACATCTCTATCACCACGTTCTCCAATTGTAAAGAAAAGATAGCCATCATTATCAAAAGCTAAACGAGAGCCAAAATGTTGACCTTTTCTTGAGTTAGGACTGGCCTTGTATAAAACTTCGAAATCCATTAAGCTAGTTCCTTTAAGCTTAGCTCTTCCAATAGCAGTATTTCCACCTTCATCTTCACCTTCGGATGATGCATATGAAAAATAGATCCATTTATTTTCATTGTAATCTGGATGCAGTATAATATCCATTAATCCGCCTTGCCCTCTAACATATATGTCCGGTAGTCCTGAAATTTGTGTTTTTTTACCATCTTTAAAATGAATTAATTGTCCAGCTTTTTCAGTGATGAGCATAGAGCCATCGGGTAAAAAAGTAAAACCCCAAGGGATATTTAGTTCTGAAACAATAACCTCGTGGGTGTTTTTTGTGTTTTTAGGTTTTTTCTCTTGAGCACAAGTGAGTATACTTATTAGAATTAAACCTATCACAGGGAATCTTAATTTCATAATTAAAAACGAAAATTTAATATCAGTTTTTAAAGTTAGAAAAATGTTGCTAGATTGTAAAGAAAAACTCTATATTTGCAGTCCTAAAATTGATAACCAATATTCGGGGTGTAGCGTAGCCCGGTTATCGCGCCGCGTTTGGGACGCGGAGGTCGCAGGTTCGAATCCTGCCACCCCGACTTAAATAAAAAAGCTCAGCAGTCGCTGAGCTTTTTTGTTTGTATTTAATGGTAGGAGTGGTAAATGACTAGTCGATAGATTTATTGCTAAATTTTTCGGTAACAGCATAATTTAGAAATTACTCTTATCTGTAAATATTTTAATTCAAACTTACCATTCCGAATTTGTCAATGGCTTGCTTTCCGTTATCTGGAAGAGAGAATTCTAATTCAGTCCACGTTGTTCCTTCAATACCTCTAAGCTTAATTCCGTTTTCTGTTGTAGTTATTGTGAATAAATAATCTGCAAGATTTTCATCTTTGTTTTTTGATACATTTTTCAGATCAGTCATTCCATATTCATCAATGGCCTGAACACGTACGTTATTTAAATTAAAAGATAAATCAATCCAAGCACTTCCTTCATAGCTTTTCATCTTTATTCCGCTGAAGGTTTTTTCTATGATTATCTTGAAGTCCTTAATATCTGCTTTTTTTTCTTGGCCAACTAATTGAGGTGTTATTGTAAAAAATGTTCCAATTAAAACTAATAATAATAGCTTTTTAAAATTCAATTTTGTGTTCATATATCTATTTTACTTTTGGTTTGAGTTTTTATTAAGATTTTAGAAATTACAGGCTAGAATCAGAAAATAACATTGCACTAAGTCGAAGTATTAGTATAAAGTCAATGGGTATTATTCTAACAAATATTTTTTCTTTTTCTGTAATATTTTAAAAGATAAGGTTTATTGATGTATAGAACAAGTTAAAAAAGGTTAAACCAAAGCTCTATGAGTACAGAATTATCCACTTTTTTATAAGATTATGTTAATTTTTCATACCAAGATTGATATTCTATAGCTTAAATTTAAGCTTCATCGATTTTTTTTTAATAACACTTTTGTTGTCATTAGTTTAACATTCTGAAAAATGAACCTTAACTATGCTTACCTTTATTGTTCCTGTAAAAAGTGAACGTGTTTCAGGCAATTGGCTAGAGTTTTGTAATCTTGTTGAAAGAACATTTAAGTCTTTGTGCAATCAAACAGATCAAAATTTTAAGATTATTGCAGTTTGTCATGAAATTCCTTTAATTGACTTTCAACATAAAAATCTCCATTATCTACAGGTTGATTTTGATCCGCCAATACGAGAGGAAAACGAGAGTGATGATAGTATAAATAAGCGCAGAGAGATTGATAAGGGCAGAAAGTTAAAGCTTGGTGCTAATTATGCTAAAGAAAAGTTTAGTACAGATTATGTTATGACTGTAGATTCTGACGATTATGTGAGTAATCGTATTGCAGCATATGTAAATAACACTAAGAAAGATGTGCCGGGTTGGTATACAAAAAACGGGTACTTACATTTTGATGGTAAGTCTTTTTTATTTGCCACTTTTAAGTTTAGTTATCTATGTGGAAGTTCAGTTATTGTAAAACCAGAATTACTTCAGTATTTTTTTGAAGTTGACCCTATATTGTACTTTGATCATCGCTTAACGGTTTTAGATAACCATATAAAGCTAAAACCATTGCCTTTTTATGGAGGGATTTATAGCATGGCCAATGGAGAGAATCATTTAATGCACGTATCAAATATTAAAAAGTTTAACAACCATAAAGGATGGCTGTCATCAGGAGGTTTGAAACGTATAATGGCAAAACTCAAAAATTACCGTTTTCGGTTTATCACAAAGAAGATTAGAAAAGAGTTCAGTTTTTACAATTAAGGTGTTTCAACTCTAATATAGTTTTCAGAATATATTCTGTTGCCTTCATCATCTAATTCTATTTGTTGGAATTTATTAGGGTATAAATCTAAATCAAAAACAAACTGCTTTTTCTCGGCTATAACTTCATTCATTACAGCAGAACCGAAATCTAATACTTCTGTGAGCTGGTCTCCATCAAACTTGTATGTGCCATAACCAAACCATTCTGAAGAGTCTGCTGGCCTGTGTTTACACCACATTACCTTTGTATCTGTGTACATCTTTAATTGTCTAAATTCAGGGTTCATTTTAAATGAATCTACAACCACGTTATCTTTGTAGTTATAGAATCCTGTAAGTTCCCATGTGCCTTTTAGATCATCAAGTTTATCATTTAGTTCATTATTAGATGAACTATTAGTCTCTTCTGTAGTTTTAGTTTCGTTTTTACACGATAAAACTAATAACAATAGCATACTCAGAAATAAAATTTTTGTTTTCATGACAGGTAAGGTTTAGCTGTTAAACACATAAAAGTTAATAAATTAATATGAGGAATTAAAGCAATTTGAAAACTTTATGATACTATAGTTAGTGTTAATAACTTCTGCGTAAGGTTTTATACAAAAATCCTACTTTTGTTTAGTAATAAACACAAGATATGTCTGATACAATTGAAAAAGTAAAATGCTTAATAATAGGTTCTGGACCTGCGGGCTATACGGCTGCAATATATGCATCTAGAGCAAACATGGAACCGGTTTTATATCAAGGAGAGCAACCAGGAGGTCAATTAAC
>JASBSE010000555.1 GCA_030149115.1 Winogradskyella sp.
AGTGCTGTAAAACTGGCAACTAGCGAACGTGAACAGGCTTGGAGAGAAATGGCAAAACAAGTAGCACACGAGATTAAAAACCCGTTAACACCTATGCGGTTGAGTGTGCAGAGTTTTCAGCGTAAATTTGATCCTAATGACGAGAATATTCATCAAAAAGTAGATGAATATAGTAATACTTTAATACAACAGATAGACACTATGAGTTCTATAGCATCGGCTTTTTCAAACTTTGCCAAAATGCCAGCTCAAAAATCTGAAAATCTTAATGTTGTAAATATTGTAAAACTAGCGTTAGATATTTTTAATGAAGACTACATTTCTTTTGAAGCTGAAACCGAAGAAATTATCGCCAAGTTTGATCGTACACAACTTATAAGGGTGGTAACCAATTTGGTAAAAAACTCAATACAAGCTATACCAGAAGCTAAAGAAAACCCAAGTATAAAAGTTAAAGTGTTTTCTAAAGGAGATGAAGTTAAAATTACGGTAGAAGATAACGGAAACGGAATTGCAGAGGAGACTAAGTCGAAAATATTCGAGCCAAAATTTACAACAAAGTCAAGTGGTATGGGCTTAGGGTTGGCAATGGTGAAAAATATTGTGGAAACCTTCAAAGGAAGTATTACCTTTACATCACAAGAAGGAAAGGGCACAACATTTACAGTGACTTTTCCTAAAGAATGACTTTGTTATCCTGAATGTCTTCAGGATTACGCATATTAATCAACAAAATATTATGTCTTATAACAATATACTTACAGACCATCAGAATGGAATAACAACCATTACCATTAATAGACCTAAAAAGCTAAATGCCTTAAACAAGGAAACAATACAAGAACTTCATTATGCTTTTAATGAAGCTAATAAAGATTCGGATACCAAAGTGATTATTATTACCGGAAGTGGTGAAAAAGCCTTTGTAGCTGGTGCTGATATTAGTGAGTTTGCAGATTTTAATGTTGAAGAAGGCGGGAAGCTAGCAGCTCAAGGTCAAAAATTATTATTCGATTTTGTTGAAAATTTAAGCACTCCTGTTATTGCTGCTGTAAATGGGTTTGCTCTAGGCGGTGGTTTAGAATTAGCTATGGCTTGTCACTTCAGAGTAACAAGTACTAATGCCAGAATGGGATTGCCAGAAACTTCGTTGGGCGTAATACCAGGTTATGGTGGCACACAGCGTTTATCTCAATTAGTAGGTAAAGGCAGAGCTATGGAAATGATTATGACAGCAGGAATGATAGATGCTAATCAGGCATTAAGTTACGGTTTGGTTAATCATGTTGTAGACCAAGAAGGACTGTTGGAGTTTTGCGAAAGTATTGCTACTAAAATAATGCGTAATTCATCTGTTGCTATCTCAGAGGCAATTAAAGCGGTAAATGCTAATTATAGGGATGGTGTTAATGGTTACGAGGTAGAAATTAAAGCCTTTGGTGACTGTTTTGGTACAGAGGATTTTACAGAAGGTACAACGGCATTTTTAGAAAAGCGTAAAGCTGATTTTCCTGGGAAATAAATAAAGAGACTTATTTTTAAAATAGGCTCTTTTGAACATAGAGTCTGTTATAGTTAATACTACATTCTGTAGCTACCATGCTGTGCCTTTCGTTTTACTTTTACAAGATGAAAAGGAAAGATGTAGTCAAAGGCAGAGGCGCCCAAACCCATATCCATAATCGTTTTTTTGAATTGTCTCACGAAATGCGAGATGATTTCCTAGAGTATTGCCATAAAGAAGAGGAGATTGTAGATAATAATAAGACGCAATACCTTAATGTATTTCCAAAGACTATAGTCAATAAGGTTACAAGCCCAGATGTTGGTATGGCTTATTCAATGAATATGTATCAAGGTTGTGAACATGGATGTATTTATTGTTATGCCAGAAACAGTCATGAGTTTTGGGGTTTTAGCGCTGGTTTAGATTTTGAACGTAAAATTTTAGTAAAAAAAGAAGCTCCAACACTTTTAGAAAATCTTCTAAAGAAGAAAACCTGGAAAACGAATACCATTGTAATGTCGGGTAATACGGATTGCTATCAGCCGGCAGAGCAACAATTCAAACTTACAAGACAATGTTTAGAAGTTTTTCTAAAGTATAAACACCCAACAGCAATCATTACTAAAAACGCTTTAATTCTTAGAGATTTAGATCTTCTAAAAGAATTAGCTAAGGATAATTTAATCGGTGTGAACATTTCAATTACTTCTCTTTCAGAAGACATCAGGCGAATTCTAGAACCTAGAACAGCAACCATAAAAAGAAGACTTCAAACTATAAAAGAACTTAGCGATAATGGAATCCCTGTAAATGTAATGTTAGCACCAATAATACCTTCAATAAATAGTCATGAAATTTTACCTATGGCTAAGGCAGTTTCAGAAGCTGGTGCACAAAGTATAGCGCATACTGTTGTGAGATTAAACGGAGCGATTGGTGAGATTTTTACAGATTGGATTAGAAAAACGTTGCCTGACAGAGCAGATAAGGTTTTGCACCAAATTGAAAATTGCCATGGTGGAACTTTAAATGAAAGTAGGTACGGAGTAAGAATGAAAGGAGAAGGTCAAATTGCAAAACAAATCAGTGACCTTATGACTTTGGCAAGATTAAAATATTTTAAGGGCAAATCTATGCCAAAGCTTAATACGGCTTTACATGAGCAGTACAAAGATGGTCAGATGAAACTATTCTAAAAAACAAAAGTGGGCATAAAGCCCACTTCCGAAGTAAAAAAATAACTAATATATAAACAATCAAAATTTATATGCTAAAATTCTTAGTGTATACTCTACCATTGGTTTTAATGA
>JASBSE010000557.1 GCA_030149115.1 Winogradskyella sp.
AATACTTTTGTATCTGAGCGCTGAGCAAAAGAATACATTAAAGCTGTAGAAATATTTCTAGGTCCAGACCATAAACAAATTCGTTTTATATCATCCATTTGCAACAGTTCTTTCAATTAATCCTTCATACAAACTACTCAAATTTCTAGTCGTCTTACCGTACTTTCCATCGCCTATTTGTCGACCATCAATTTTTGTAACAGGTGTTAAGCCTCCAAAAGTGCCAGTAACAAATACCTCATCTGCTCCATAGACATCAAACAAAGAAAAATCTTTTTCAAAACATGGCATATTGTTGGTTTTACAGACTTCTATAACTTTAGCTCTGGTAATACCGTTCATACAATATTTGCTTGTAGACGTCCATACCTCTCCATTCTTAATCATAAAAAAATTGGTAGCATTACAGGTTGCCACAAATCCATTGACGTCTAGCATTAAAGCTTCGTCTGCACCAGCCTCAATGGCTTGAATCAGCGCCTGAACTTCATGAAGTTTACTATGACAATTCAACCTTGGATCTAGATAATCTGGAGAACCTCTTCTGATGGTACTCGTAAATAAAGTTATGCCCTTTTCCTTTGATTCTTTTGATGCGTTTTTATACTCTGGAATGATTACCACATTAGGTCCTGAAATGGTTAATCTGGGATCTTGAGATGGTGTTTTTTTAATTCCACGTGTTACCATAATCCTAACGTGTACACCATCTTTCATTTTATTAGCATTGAGTATGTCCCAGATTTTTTGGGTTAGCTCCTTCTTTGTAAATGGTAACGCCATACCAACTGTTTTAGCTGATTGCCATAACCTATTAAAATGATCTTCTAAAAAGACCAAGACACCATTATGTAATCTCAAAGCCTCCCACACTCCATCACCCACTAAATAACCACTGTCAAAAACAGAAATTTTTGCCTCATTTCTTAGAAAAAATTCATCATTTATGGAAATGAGAATATTGTCATTTCTGGAATCTTCTTGAGCATTGTGCGTACCGTGAACCATATTTTTAGTTTATGGTATGAAGATACTTAAAATTACAATGTCTTATAAATCAAAATAAGTTAGTCTAATTTGGTCTCATTTCCTGAAAGAAGACTCGCAATGACTTTAGTGCTAGGGAACTGTTCCAATATAATCTTGATAAAAACAGTTATTGGAATTGCCATAATTAGACCAGGAATTCCCCATAAAAATCCCCAGAACATTAGCATAACTAACACTGCAATGATATTTATTGAAAAAGATTTTCCCATAAAAATTGGTTCTAAAATCGCACCAAAAACAACCTGAACCATTGAAATGGAAACTATAAAGAAGAGCAATGTACTTGTAGGATCTAATTCTACAAAGGCAAAAATTGAAAGTAAAATCACCGAAATAAAAGAACCTACCATTTGCACAAAGTTGATAGCAAAGGCAAATAAGCCCCAAAATATTGGAAAACTCACATCAAACATTACACACATTAAACCCGTGAACAAACCAGTTAAAGCACTAACCAACACCTTTACTTTTATAAATTTAATCAAATCCTTTTCAATCTTCATAAAAGCCTTTATAGAGGTGTGCTTTTGCCTTAATATTGTATTGTTAAGCAAATTATGAACGTTTATAGACTCACCTAACCATAACACTACAAAAAAGGCTGTCATTAGAAGTGTTGTAAAAAAGGTGCGTATAAACCCGAATGTAGTTCCTAAGTTTTCTTTTTCAAAAAACTGGGCTAAAAAGCCTTTATCTTGTTCAAATTCAATACCAAAACTATTGGATAGATATACTTTTAAATCTGCTATTTTTTCTTCTGCCTTAGGGACAAATTCTGATTTGGTAGCCAAAATTTCTCTACTGGATAACTGAATTAATTCGATACCCAGATATACACCTATAGTGACTAAAAGTAATACGACCAATATGCTTAAAAATTTTGGAACTTTTCTTCTTCCTAATTGTCGCATAAGAGGTAAAAACAACAATGCAATAAACATTGAAAAAATCAACGGAATAAATATAAAAGATAGCACTTTAAGCAAATAAAATACTAATGGTATAACGATGATTAACAACAAGATATTGGTTGTACGTCTTTGATCTAACATGAGGCAATTTCTTCTTAAATAGCGAAGCGTAAATATAGGTTAAAAAAGAGGCTTTATAATTATAAAATGATGTTAAAAAGGCACTCCATCATCATCTGGACCATCAAAGGCATCAGAGGCAGAAGGGAAACTATCTGGCTTAAAAGTATCATCATTTGCAGCCGCATTCAATTTTGATTGAAACTCGAAAGGGGTATCAAAATCGTCAAGGTTATCAAACTTACCTAAATGGCCAATAAACTTCAATCTAATGTTTTCTAAACCACCATTTCTGTGTTTTGCTACAATAAACTCTCCTTGACCCTCTGTTGGAGAACGCTCTTCATCATCCCACTCATCGATTTTATAATATTCAGGTCTGTATATGAACGACACAATATCAGCATCTTGCTCAATCGCACCAGATTCACGTAAGTCTGACAACAAAGGTCTTTTACTTCCACCACGTGTTTCTACAGCACGCGATAACTGAGACAATGCAATTACCGGAACGTTAAGCTCTTTTGCTAAAGCCTTCAGGTTACGCGAAATCATAGA
Organism: Winogradskyella sp.; assembly: GCA_030149115.1. GTDB lineage: Bacteria > Bacteroidota > Bacteroidia > Flavobacteriales > Flavobacteriaceae > Winogradskyella. Next base: position 2,640 of record JASBSE010000557.1, read on the forward strand.
AATTTCCTGTTCACGATTACCACCTTTTTGACTTCCACCTGCAGTCATTAACTGCAAATAATCAATCATAATCATCTTAATGCCATATTGCGATGCTAAACGACGCGCCTTTGCTCTTAAATCGAAAATGGATAGCGATGGTGTATCATCAATATATAACGGTGCCTTTTCTAAGGTTTTAACTTTAACATTAAGCTGTTCCCACTCGTGTTTTTCAAGTTTACCTGTTCTTAACTTTTCAGAAGATAAACCTGTTTCACTGGAAATTAAACGCGTAATTAACTGTACTGAAGACATCTCTAGAGAGAAGAACGCCACAGGTTGGTTGAAATCTACAGCGATATTTCTTGCCATGGTAAGCGTTAAAGCTGTTTTACCCATACCAGGACGCGCTGCAACGATAATTAAATCTGAAGGTTGCCAACCAGATGTTAACTTATCTAACTTATCAAAACCAGTTGGTATACCACTTAGACCTTCTTTATTTGAAATTTCTTCAATCTTCTTTTTAGCTTGAATTACTAAGCTTTGTGCTGTCTCGGTAGATTTTTTTACGTTTCCTTGTGTTACTTCATAAAGTTTAGCTTCTGCATTATCTAAAAGATCAAAAACATCTTTGGTTTCGTCGTAAGCTTCTTCAATAATTTCGTTTGAAATTTTAATTAAGCTTCGTTGAATATACTTTTGAAGAATTATACGAGCATGAAACTCTATATGAGCTGAAGATGATACACGCTGGGTTAAAGAAATAAGGTAGAAATCGCCTCCAACCATTTCTAGTTTTTCATCTTTCTTTAATTGAGATGAAACGGTTAATAAGTCAATAGGTTCACTATTTTCAAATAATTTAAAAATAGCTTCGAAGATGTATTTATGGGCATCTTTATAAAAAGCTTCTGGGCTTAAAATATCAATAACCTCATCAACACCTTTTTTATCAATCATCATTGCGCCAAGCACAACTTCTTCTAAATCAATAGCTTGCGGAGGTATTTTACCTTTTTCTAAACTAATGATAGTGCTTTTATCGACTTTATAACCTTGTATTGGGTTGGGTTGTTTCATAAGTAACAAAAGTAGCTAAATAGTATCGATGAACTGCGTTTTATTTTATTTCCAATCTCAACAGGTCTTCAACAATCTAACTGTTAATAACTTAAATATATTGTTAATAGCGCCAAAAAAAACCGAAGACTCAACTTCAGTTTTTTTTAGTTGCTTATGTTTAGTGGATTTAGTCTTTATAGACTCCCATTTCATCGTATTTATTCATACGATTTTTTACTAATTCTTTTGGTGATAAGTTTTTTAGCTCTTCGTAAGTCTTTACAATTGCATCTCTTACTGCTAAAAATGTTTTTTCTCTGTCTGTGTGAGCACCACCAAGCGGTTCTTTTATGATTTGATCTACAAGTTTCATGCGTTTCATATCTTTAGCTGTAAGCTTTAAAGCTTCTGCCGCTTGCTCTTTATACTCCCAACTTCTCCACAAAATAGACGAACAAGACTCTGGTGAAATTACAGAATACCAAGTGTTTTCTAACATCATCACCTTGTCTCCCACTCCAATTCCTAAAGCCCCTCCAGAAGCTCCTTCTCCGATAATTATAGTAATGATTGGCACTTTTAAACGAGACATTTCTAAAATGTTTCTTGCTATAGCTTCTCCTTGTCCTCTTTCTTCTGCTTCTAAACCAGGGTAAGCACCCGGAGTATCTATTAAAGTTACTACAGGAATTCCGAATTTCTCAGCAGACTTCATAAGACGTAATGCCTTACGATAACCTTCGGGATTAGACATTCCGAAGTTTCTGTATTGTCTGGTCTTGGTGTTGTAACCTTTTTGCTGACCAATAAACATATATGTTTGGTCGCCAATTTTACCCAAACCACCAATCATGGCCTTATCATCTTTTACATTTCGGTCTCCATGCAATTCTAAGAAAGAATCACCGCAAAGTGCCTTAATATGATCTAAAGTATATGGTCTGTTAGGATGACGAGACAACTGAACGCGCTGCCAAGCGGTAAGATTTTTATATATCTCTTTTTTAGTTTCAGCTAGCTTTTTTTCGATCTGTTTACAGGTCTCTGTAACATCTACATCACTCTCTTTTCCAATAATTTGGCATTTATCAAGCTGCTCTTCTAATTCTTTTATGGGTAATTCAAACTCTAAATATTCCATACAATTTGAAGTTAGTTTTTAGTTAATTAAGTCTACAAATATACAAACTTCAATTGTTAACAGGCATCTTTTTTCGTTTTCGAGCCTTATTGTTTTTTAATATGGCATCTAACAGTACAATTAATATTATTAAAGATGCTCCAAAATAAAACTGAGATGACATCTGTTCGGTTTCAGGAAAAAGAAATAACGCTAATATTATACCGTAAATCGGCTCTAAGTTGTAAGTTAAAATTACAGTAAACGGACTTATATATCGCATTACCTCAACTGCGCCAATAAAAGCATAAGCCGTACACACTGAAGCCAAAATAAAAATGTAAACCCAATCCATATCAGAAAGAGAGAAGAAACTCTCATTAAAATGAATTCCAGAAAAATGTATAAATAAACTTAAAAATAAGACTCCACTTATAAACTCATAAAATGAAATTACAGTTGAATTGTATTTTTCTATAAATCGTCCATTTATTACAGCAAATAAAGTAGAAAAAAGGGCGGATAGTAATCCTAGTATAATACCATTTATATACTTTAGCTCACTACTGGTTATTAAAAACACTCCCAATATTACTATTAAACCAAAACCTATTTCATAAACCAAAACACGTCTTTTAAAAAAAATA
>JASBSE010000561.1 GCA_030149115.1 Winogradskyella sp.
GAACATTGAAGGCAAGCTGGCATTAAAAAAAGGGTCTTCTTCGGTTAGAGGTGTTAATCTAACAATTAATACCGAAAAAGAAGATATAGAAAACAAAGAATACATTGTTGAAGTGAAACTACAAAACCGAACATCCCTTAAGACCGCAACATACCAAATAAAGTTTACCAAATATGGTGTTTTAGACTTTTATGAGGTAAAATAGTTGGTTAATTAGTGATAAGATTAGTATTTAAAGTGTTGATTTTCAAAAATTAAAAAATTAACTTCGCTTATCAATCGATATAGTTTATTGAAACGGAACTACATCTTAACGTTATAAGTAATTTAACCACAAATGAAAAAAAAATTCCTACTATTGTTTTTAACACCTTTACTAGTATTTGGTCAAAAAGTTGAATCAAAAAAATATGACCATCCCGATTATTCGATTGAATATCCTGAAAACTGGATTTTAGATGAATCTGGAAAAGAAGGTACGTTTTTTGTGGTTTACCCTAATATAGAAACGGACAAAGATTTTGTTGAGAACATTAATTTAATTAAACAAAATCTAGGACAGAATAAGTTGACTATTGAACAACTTAAATCTATAATCGAAAATCAAGTATCTAATATGCTTGATAATTCAAAAATTATTTTGTCCGAAATAATAAATGATAAAGGATTTTCTTATCACAAATTATTAGTCACAGGAGAAACTAGTGGAATGAATTTTATCACTAGAATTCATACTATTCCTGTTGAAAACAATTTATATACGCTGACTTTGGTTTCGAAAGCTGAAGATTATGAAAATATAAAAGATATCTCGAATCAAATAATGAATAGTTTTACCATAAAATAAAAACTACTTACAATAACGTGTATATTCATTGCCAATTCTAGCCTACTTACTAAAGTCCTCGCGGACTTTCTATCTATGATTTATTTGCTAAATTTAGTGCAGAACCAACGCTCCGAAACCATAGCCAAAACCGATAAGCGCAACTCCCAAAACCACCCAAGATGAAAATCCAAACATATCTAAGCATCATCCTTCTTACTCTTTTCATATCCTGCAATGACAAACCCAAAGACACACTAACAATTAAAGAGCAACCTGTAAAAGATTACTCAGACTGGTATCAAGTAGAAACAGGTAAGCCAAGTGCTCTTGTATTTGCGAGTTACAAAACCACAATGCTAGCCAATGGCAAAGACCAATCTTTATTACGTATTAGTACAGTGGATAGTTTAGGCATGGAACTAAAAGATGCTTCGCTACCTTTTGAGATTAGTGTTAAAGGAGATGCTACTATCATTGATATTGATAGCACTGCTTTAGCGCCTGTGTTAAAATCGGATACGCTTACCGTTTGGAAATCTAACATCAGTAATGGAGTAAAAAAGTTATGGCTAAGAGCAGGCAACACCACAGACAGAATAACGGTTAAAGTCTCGACAGATAGCTTATGGCCAGCATCTCATGAGATACACACCATTCCTGCCGATGTAAAATTGCTTACGCCTACAAAAGAACAAATCACGCAAGGTCCAAAGATTAAGCAAGAAATGTTGGGAGCAGACATTTCCTTTTTACCACAATTAGAAGCCAGAGGCATTAAATTTCATGATGATGGTTTTGAAAAGGATGCTATACAAATTTTAAAAGATCATGGCTTTAATTATATACGCTTACGCGTTTTTGTAAATCCCGAAAATGAAGAAGGTTACTCGCCAGACAAAGGCTTTTGCGGACTAGATTATACCTTGCAAATGGCAAAGCGCATTAAGGCTGCAGGACTTCATCTTCTACTCGATTTTCATTACAGCGATACATGGGCAGATCCTCAGAAACAGTTTAAACCAAAGGCTTGGGAAGGCTTAGAGTTTAATGAGCTTACAAGAGCATTAAAGGATTATACCAAATCTGTGCTAACACAATTAAAAGCCCAAGGCACTATGCCAGATATGGTACAAATTGGTAACGAAATTAATCATGGTATGGTGTGGCCAGAAGGTCATGTTTCTAATTTAGACAATCTAGCTGCATTATTAAAAGCAGGCACAGAAGCCGTTAAAGAAGTGGATACCAATACCAAAATAATGATGCATTTGGCTCTTGGTGGACAAAATGAGGAAACCATTTTTTGGTTTGATAATATGATAGCACGTGATGTTGAGTTTGATATTATAGGACTCTCCTACTACCCAATTTGGCATTGCACCTTAGACGACCTTAACAGCAATATGCTCGACCTTATAGAGCGTTACCAAAAAGATGTTAATGTTGTAGAATACAGCGCCTTTAAAAAAGCTGTTAATGATATGGTATTTAACCTGCCAAACGACCGTGGAAATGGCACCTGCATTTGGGAACCTCTAAACACCTGGAGCAAAATCTTTGATGACAACGGACAGCCATTAAAAGAACTCTATTTCTATGATGAGATTTATAAGGAGTTTATGGAATAAGGTATTTTATTCTTTCATTTTATAATAAAAGTCTAAATTCATGTTGTCTTACATGTTTATTTACAATACTTTAGGTCTTCTATAAATTTCACTCATTTAAAACCTTAGAAAAATGAAAGCATTATTAAAATCCGTTATCGTAATTTTTGTTTTTAGTTTTCCATTTCAACTATTGGCACAATCTAACTTAGATCTATATAGAGCTTCAGCTCCTGTTCGTGTGTATAATAATATCCAATTATTAACAAAACAAGACAAACTCTATACTATAGAAGATCAATTTGCTGAAATTGCCATAATGATTAAATTATATGTAGAACCTTTTCCTGACTTTTCATTTCAATCAACAACTACATCAAAATCTGTGAAATTTAGTAACTATAGAAACGATATTGTTGAATGCTTTAAAACCTTAGAACCCACTAGACAGGTAGAAGCGCTCGCCAGCATGCTTTACTTTGGTGAATTTATAGAGTATAAATCTGATTTGGATAATTTGATAAATCTAATATCAGAAAAAAGTAAATATGACTATAAAAATGCCTTAGAAAAAGTTGTAACCATACAAGCAGCTGCTGGGTTTTCAGAACTAGCTCAAAACCAAATGAACGCAATGGAAAGCTCTATTTCTGGAGCTAAAGCAGAAATGCACTTAGCAGTTACCCATGCTATCAATTCTAATTTTAAAATGGCTGAGCAGTATGCGCGTTCCTCATTTGAGAAAAGTAAAAATGACTTCTATAAATACGAACGAAATAGAACCTTTTTTCAGCTTTGTAGAAATTTAGGTGAGAAAAACGAGGTAGAACTTGCAAAAGAACTAACACTATTGTTAACAGACAAATCTGATATCGCGGTTGCCTATGGGTTTATAGCAAAAGGAGCTAATGACACGAGTTTAATGAAAGAAGCAATTAACTTGGCCTCTAATTTAGATATTAACAATAAAAATTATGCCCTAAAAGAACTTGGTGTTTTGGCAGCACAGATGAAACAAAAAAATCTTGCTGTTGAATGTTATGACAAAATGAGTTTGGGCAATCTAAGGCAAAATGCCGTTCGTGTTTTGTGTGAAATTGCAAGGGTTTATAAAGACACTAATTTTCTTGATAGGGCTTATCAGATAGCAAGGCAAATACCACCAAAAGTAAGTATTGCCAAATCAGACGCCGAAATTTGGATAGCTTTTACAGAAACATCAATTAATAGCGATGAGAATAAGCTAGCTACAGTTTTAGTAAAGCTTACCAAGCTAGAACCAAAATATCAAATTAAATTTGATATGACTTTAATCGGTATCCCTTCACAACGTTATCATTATAAAGATTCTGGTTACTAAAAGTTATTGAACTATAATACTTAACAAACTATACCCAAAAAAGTCAATTTGAAAATAATTAGCATAACTCAAAATTATTACCTTACATAAAAGCAAATAAGTAAATGAGTAAATCTGACACCAGCCACCATGATGAACGCATTGCAAATATGAGTTTTGCATCAGTGTATCCTCATTACGTTACCAAAGTTGAAAAGAAAGGCAGAACAAAGGAAGAGCTTCTTGAAGTTATTGAGTGGCTAACAGGTTATGATGAAAACAAACTTAACGACATCATTGAGCAGAAAACCAATTTTAAAGACTTTTTTGAAAATGCAAGCCTTAATAAAAATGCACACCTTATAAAAGGTGTAATTTGTGGCTATAGAGTTGAGGAAATAACTAACGACACAACGCGTCAATGTAGATATCTGGATAAACTGGTAGACGAGTTGGCAAAGGGTAAAAAAATGGAAAAAATCTTACGTCAACCTTAAATTTCCATTTAAAAAATGCCAAAAACCTTATACCGCATTTATGTCGTAGAACTCTCTAAACGCGTGTTTACTGAAAATGCAAAATTCAGAAATGCTAATCCACAATACAATGGTGTGTTAGAGTGTTTATATGTTGGTATGACGAGTAAAAGTCCTAAAGAACGTTTTGAACAGCACAAAACAGGCTACAGGAATAAAAAAGGACATAAACTATCTTCTAATATTGTAGAAAAATACGGCTTGTATCTTAGACCAAGTCTTTACAATCACATAGATCCTTTTTTAACTCGAAAAGAGGCCTTAATTGCTGAAAAAGAAATCGCTCTTGAGTTGCGCAGAGAACGTTATGCTGTTTGGTTTAATTAGATACCAAAAACTTATCTAAAGTTTCTTCGTAGATTGCTTCATACTGAGGAACTATGTTATGAATATCAAACTTCTTGGATTGCGCCTTTGCATTCGCTTTGAAGGTTTTTAAAGTATCAGCATCTTTAAGAATTTTTATGGCACTGGCAGACATGTCCGCAACAGCATTAACATCACTTAGATAGCCTGAATAGCCATCAATATTAACTTCCGGCAATCCACCTGTATTGGTAGATATTACTGGCACTCCACTTGCCATAGCTTCTAAAGCTGCCAAACCAAAACTTTCAGTCTGTGATGGTAGTAAAAATAAGTCACTAAAGCATAAAATTCTATCTATTTCATTACTATTTCCGAAGAAGATAACTTTATCGCTTATACCTAATTCCTCAACCAAATTTTCAGCAATTTCTTTTTCAGGTCCTTCACCAACCATCATAAGTTTTGCAGGTAATTCCTTCTGTATGTTATAAAAAATCTTAATTACATCTGGTATTTGCTTTACCTCGCGCATGTTACTAATATGCGTAATTATAAACTCATCATCTCTAGCCATCATGGCACGCTGACAATCTGTAAAATTATTAAGATGTTTGTCTAAATCGATAAAGTTAGGAACGACATAAATATCTTTCTTTATATCGAAAAGTCGCATAGTATCTTTCTTTAAACTTTCAGAAACCGAAGTAACCGCATCAGATTTATTAATACTAAAGGTTACTGCTGGCTTATAAAACGGATGACTTCCAACCAATGTAATATCTGTACCGTGAAGCGTAGTAACTATAGGCACAAGAATACCTTTTTCTAAAAGCATTTGCTGCGCCATATATGCTGCATAAGCATGAGGTATTGCGTAATGCACATGCAAGAGCTCTATACCACAAAGCTGTACCATATCTACCAACTTGCTGGAAAGTGCTAGCTCATAAGGCTGGTAATGAAATAAAGGGTATTCTGGAACATGTACTTCATGAAAATGAACATTGCTACTCAACAGTTCTAAACGTACTGGCTGGCTGTAAGTAATGAAGTGAATCTCGTGACCTCGCTTAGAAAGTTCTAAACCTAATTCTGTAGCTACTACTCCACTACCACCAAATGTTGGGTAGCATACAATTCCTATTTTCATCTAAAACTTTTGAATGATTAAAGTTAACATCTGTAAAGTCTCAAGACTATCTAAATCCTTACAACTTTTATTACAAGTGTTAAATTTAGAGGATTTGAAGGAGTGTGCAGTAATTTTTAGCACTTTTTAACTTATATAATTAGTCAATAATCGCCTCATAAATTAACCTCTGAATCTCAGTTCTAATGTTTTCTCTAAGTAATAAATTTTTACCAGCTTCAGGATAGGTTCTGTTTGCTAAAAAGACATAAACTATTTCTTCTTCAGGATCTGCCCAAGCATAGGTACCAGTAAATCCAGAATGTCCAAAACTAGTCATAGAAATGCATCCACAGGTTGGGCCTTCTTCACCTAACTGAGGTTTGTCAAAACCTATACCTCTCCTATTATCACTTTCGCAATAATAACAGGTATTAAATTTATCTATGGTCTCGGATTTAAAGTAGCGTTTACCACCATAAAAGCCTTTCTGCAAATACATTTGCATAATCTTAGCAACATCATTAGCATTACTAAAAACACCAGCATGCCCTCCAATACCACCTTGCATAGCGGCTCCCATATCGTGTACATAACCATGTACTTTTTTGTACCTGTAATAGGTATCAACTTCCGTAGGTACAATATCCTTTAGGCTGAATGCTTTTCTCGGATTGTATGTTGTGTAGTTAGCACCTAGTGATTTGTAAAAACGATCTTGAGTGATTTCATGTAAAGATTTGTCATAGAAGCCTTCAAGATATTTCTTTAAAATATAATACGGCAAATCGCTATAACGATAACGAAGACTCGATAACAAATCACTTTCTTTTATAATTTCTTGAATAGAATCCTTATAATCATTGCGCATAAAAAGCGTGTTGGTAACTTCTACTTCAAAACCTTTTGTAGGTTTAGTTCTGTAATATTTAGCATCAGGTTTTTTAGTTACAGAATCTAAGGTTGCATAGTAAAAAGGAATCCAAGGTTTTAACTGTGCATAGTGCGACAACATCTTTTTTAAAGTGATATTTTTCTTATTCGACTTTTTATACTCAGGAAGCAAGTCGCCCAACTTAGAATCTAAAGACACAGAACCTTGCTGCTCAAGTTCCATAAGTACAGGAAGTGTAGCCAATATCTTTGTTAAAGATGCCACATCGTAAATATCATCAAAATCTACCTTGTTCTTTTTAGAATAGGTATGATAGCCAAAATTCTTGTTGTAAATGACTTTTCCTCGCCTAGCCACCAAAAGCTGAATACCAGGAGTCATTTTGTTTTTAACGGCATAGTTGGCTACAGAGTCTATTCTACTTAAACGCTCTGAGTCCATACCAACACGTTCTGGTAAACCATAGCTAAGGCTTAAAAGTGAATTGTATGTAATACCT
>JASBSE010000579.1 GCA_030149115.1 Winogradskyella sp.
GGAGCAGTTATTGGAAAGTAAGATTGACGCTATCCTAAAGGATATGAATTTATAGTACATGAATTATTTTAAGCAAATTATTGGCTTTGCCAAACCCTACAAAACCTTTGCAGTTTTAAACATAATAAGTAATATTTTTTACGCTTTATTTGGTACACTTGCAATGGTATCTCTTTTCCCAATGCTTAATGTTTTATTTGATAAAACAAAGCAAATAAACACAAAGCCAACTTGGGAAGGTATTGGCAACGTAAAAGATTATCTAGAGAGCTACTTAAACTATTTTGTTACTCAAAAAGCCAACGAAGGGCATGATGATGTTCTTATTTTCATGGTTATCTTAGTTGTAAGTATGTTTTTGCTTAAAAATTTATTTAGCTACTTAGCTATGTACTTCATTACCTTTTTAAGAAACGGTGTTTTAAAAGATATTAGAAATGCACTCTACGATAAAGTTGTAGACTTACCAATTGCTTATTTTTCTGAAAAACGAAAAGGTGATACAATTGCAAGAATAACTACAGATGTTCAAGAAATACAAACATCCTTCTTATCTATATTAGAACTTATTGTAAGAGAACCATTGATGATTCTCTTTACGATTATTACAATGTTTTTAATTAGTGCCAAGCTAACACTATTTGTGTTCATCTTTATTCCAGTTTCCGGGTTTATTATTTCAAGAATTGGAAAAAGCCTTAAAAAACGTTCTGACAGAGTTCAAAGTGAACAAGGTCAATTACTTTCAATTATTGAAGAGACTTTAGGAGGACTTAAGGTTATCAAAGGATTTAATTCTCAAAAAATATTTGGAGACAAATTTAAAGACTCTACTAGTCGATTTAATAAATTCTCAAACAACCTACTTCATCGTCAAAACTTAGCATCACCAACAAGTGAGTTTCTAGGTATACTTGTTATTTCTGTACTACTATGGTATGGTGGCCAAATGGTTTTAAACGACGGAAACCTAGAAGCTGGTTTATTTATAGTTTACATGGGACTGGCCTATAATATTCTAACACCAGCAAAAGCAATTAGTAAAGCTAGCTATAGTGTTAAAAAAGGGAATGCTGCAGCTGAGCGTGTATTAGAAATATTAAATACAGAATCACCTTTAGCAGATATGCCAAATGCTAAAACTAAAACTGATTTTACATCTCAAATTAGTATTGACAACATTTCATTTAAATATGAAGAAGATTTAGTGCTTAAAAAATTTCAACTTACTGTTCCTAAAGGAAAAAGTGTGGCCTTAGTTGGTCAATCAGGAAGCGGAAAAAGTACTATTGCCAACCTTGTAACTCGTTTTTATGATGTTAACGAAGGAAGTATTTCTATTGACGGAGAAAACATAAAGGGTCTTACAAAACATTCTTTACGCAACTTAATGGGACTTGTGACCCAAGATTCAATTTTATTTAATGATACAATCAAAAACAATGTG
>JASBSE010000582.1 GCA_030149115.1 Winogradskyella sp.
ACCGAAGATTGGGATACACTTTTAGCCGAAAGAGCAGCCATTAGTGGTCGTTTGGTGTTGAGTGATTTTACAAAAGAAACATTAAAGCGATTTAAATAGTGATTTACGAATTTCAAGGTTACATACCAGTCGTTCACGAAAGCAGTTTCGTTCATCCTTTGGCAGCAGTTACAGGTAATGTCATCATTGGCAAAAACTGCTATATTGGTCCAGGTGCAGCCATTCGTGGAGATTGGGGGCAAATTATTTTAGAGGATGGTGTTAATGTGCAAGAAAATTGTACAGTTCATATGTTTCCAGGTAAATTCATTACCTTAAAGGAAAGTGCGCACGTTGGTCACGGAGCCATCATTCACGGAGCTAATTTGGGTCGTAATTGCTTGATTGGAATGAATTCGGTGATTATGGATGACGCAGAAATTGGAGACGAAAGTATTGTTGGTGCAATGGCTTTTGTAAAAGCTGAAACCAAAATTCCACCGCGTAGTTTGGTCGTTGGTAATCCAGCAAAAGTTGTAAAGCAAGTCAGTGACGAGATGATTGCTTGGAAAACCAAAGGGACAAAATTATATCAACAATTGCCAGAAGATTGTCACGAAACCTTGAAGGAAGTCGAACCACTTCGTGAAGTGCCAAAAAATAGAATTGTACAAGAAAACACGTATGCTACATTACGTGATTTCATAAAAAAATAAACTAACAAACGCTAGTTAATAAGAATGTCAAAATTCGAGCTAAAAATGCCCAAAATGGGTGAGAGTATAACCGAAGGAACCATAATTAATTGGTTAATTAATGAAGGGGATACCTTTGAAGAAGGTGATATTATTTTAGAGGTTGCTACCGATAAAGTTGATAATGAAGTGCCAGCTCCAGCTTCTGGAACTATGGTTGAAACCAAGTTTCAGGCTAAAGATGTTGTCAAGGTAGGAGAAGTTATTGCCATATTAGAAGTTGAGGCATCGAGTTCGAAGTCGCAACCAAAAAAAGAAGTTATCGGGTCGAGTGCAGTCGATACGTCTCAAAAGAAAACTAAAAAGAATCGTACAGTTACATCGAGTACAGTTGAGAAGCCTAGCTCAAATTCATTTTCAGTCAATAATACAAACACATTCTTTTCGCCACTAATTATTTCCATAGCCAAAGAACATCACATCAGTTTTGAGGAATTAGCAAGAATTCCAGCAACTGGAAAAGAAGGAAGACTGAGAAAAAGTGATGTGTTCAATTATATCGAAGATGGTAGACCTTACAAGTTTGCACAACCTGTGATACAAGATCCAACAGCATATCGTATTCCGCAATTAGAGTTTGATAAAGGCAAAGGTAAAATCATAGAAATGGATCGTATGCGTCAAATGATTGCCGATCATATGGTGTATTCTAAGCATACATCGCCTCACGTTACCGCTTATGTAGAAGCGGACTTAACCAATATGGTAAACTGGCGAAACAAAAATAAGGTTGCTTTTCAAGAAAAATATGGAGAAAAATTAACCTTTACACCATTGTTTGTTGAGGCTGTAGCTAAAGCCGTTAAAGATTTTCCAAATATCAATGCCTCGGTAGATGGTAATAATATCATTGTAAAAGAGGATGTTAATATTGGCATGGCAACCGCTTTACCAAGTGGAAATTTAATTGTCCCAGTGGTGAGAAATGCGGATACTAAAGATTTAAAAGCATTAGCTACAGACGTTAATGAATTGGCAAATAAAGCTAGAGAAAACAAGTTGGCAGGTGACGATATTAAAGGAAGTACGTTTACAATTTCTAATGTTGGAACGTTTGGTAGCGTAATGGGTACACCAATTATCAACCAACCAGAAGTAGCCATTTTAGCCTTAGGAATTATTAAAAAACGGCCAGAAGTTATAGAAACAGAATCAGGAGATGAAATTGCTATTAGAAGTATGATGTATCTCTCATTATCCTTCGATCATCGCGTAGTAGATGGTTTCCTCGGAGGAAGCTTCGTACGAAGAGTCGCTGATTACTTTGAACAATTTGATACCAATAGAAAAATATAATTAACTGTCATCCTGAACTTGTTTCAGGGTCTCATCAATTTAAATTTATGTCTTACAACATATCCATTCAAAAAGTAGAAAAATCAAAAGTTGAAAACATCGATTTCAACAACATACCATTAGGAACTGTATTCACCGATCACATATTCATTTGTGATTATGAAAATGGCGAGTGGACCAACCCAAGAATTCAACCTATGGGATTAATACCAACGCATCCAGCAGCTATGGCTTTACATTACGGACAAGCCATTTTTGAGGGTATGAAAGCAACGGTTGATGCTGAAGGTAATCCGATGCTTTTTAGGGCAGATGAAAATGCAAAACGTATGAACTTTAGTGCAGACCGTATGGGAATGCCAAATATATCTAGTGATTTATT
>JASBSE010000587.1 GCA_030149115.1 Winogradskyella sp.
AGAAGGTAAATACATACTCATTACAGAAACAGCATCGTAATCTACTCTAAGGTTTCTGCCTTCAAAGTCCATAGATTCAATGCCAGTCCCAAATTCTATGTGGTTTGGTTCTTTTTTGCAAAGAATGGCAACACCACTATAGCCTTTTTTTTGAGCGCTAAACCAGTAATTATATTCATAGCCTGCATTTGTAAAGAGGTCTAAGTCGAGTTGCTCTTCCATGGCTTTAATTTCCTGTAAACAAATTACGTCTGGATTTGTGGCTTGTAACCAATCTATAAAACCTTTATTTATGGCAGCTCTTATGCCATTAACATTGTACGAAGCTATTTTCATTTGTTTTTAAATTCCTGATTTTTGATAAATTTATCGGTATTCTGCTAAAATAAATAATAGAGTACTTTTACACTATAAATTTATACTGCTTTTAACGATAAAATATTTCAAACGTTAGGCAGTTATTATTTTAGATGAAAAAAGCGCTATTTCTTATTACATTATTGATTTCTTTTTTGGGTTTTACTCAAGAAAAATCGAGTAATTACAAGAAAAAACGCGTTGCTGTAGCAGATTCAATTCTCATAGATTCTGTAAGTATAAATCCATCAAAGTTTGTTGTGAAAACTAAGCAAGGCGTTGTTCTTGATTCTACACTTTATAAAGTTGATTTTTCAAAATCTATTTTGAAGTTTAATCAACAGGTTGAAATAGATTCTATTGATATTGAATATTTATGCTACCCAAATTTTATAACAAAAGTATATAAGCAATTAGATGACGCTGTTATTGTAGACCGTTCGGTCGCTGGTATAGAAACTTTGTATAAGTTAGAAAACTCCTCAAACCGAAACGTTTTTACACCTTTTGATGGTTTAACCACTTCAGGTAGTATTTCAAGAGGTGTAACGATTGGCAATAATCAAAATTCGGTACTAAATAGTGAGCTCGACTTGCAGATTTCTGGTAAATTGAGCGATAAGGTGTCACTCAGAGCTTCAATACAAGATGCTAATATTCCGTTGCAAGAAAGTGGGTATTCCCAGCGATTAGATGAGTTTGATCAAGTATTTATAGAGCTTTTTAGTGATAATTGGAACATTAGAGCAGGTGATATAGACCTAGTGAACACCAAAAGTTACTATGCTAACTTTTCTAAGCGTGTGCAAGGTTTAATGGTTAATGCTAACTTGAGTGATAAGACTTCGGTTTTTGCTTCAGGAGCACTCGTGCGAGGTCAGTTTACAACAACACAATTTACTGCTCAAGAAGGCAATCAAGGACCTTACAAATTACGAGGGCCAAATAATGAGTTGTTTGTGCTTATTGTTTCTGGCAGTGAGACAGTTTATGTTAATGGTGTGCCTTTAGAGCGCGGCGAAAATAATGATTACATCATTGATTATAATGCTGGCGAGATTATTTTCAACTCAACCTATCCGATTAC
>JASBSE010000604.1 GCA_030149115.1 Winogradskyella sp.
AGATCGTTTTGGAAAATTCACTTTCAAAAAGGATGGCAATTATTACAGAAATGTAGAAATTAAAGCAGATTACAAAGACGATATAGCTTTTTTTGGCGACTATTATATTTCTAGAGCCTATGTACCACGTAAGAGTAATGACACAGAATATAATGTCTTTCTATTTACAGATCGCAGTATTTACAGACCTGGACAAACGGCTTATTTTAAAGGCATTGTTACAGCTACCAAAGATGACAATACCGAAGTGTATGCCAACGAAAAAGCGACTATAAAATTAAAAAATGTTAATGGAGAAATTGTAAGCGAACTAGAACTTAAAACTAACGAATTTGGTTCTGTTGCTGGTGAATTTATTTTACCTAACGATGGACTTACAGGAAACTTTACAATCGAATTGACTTGTGGCAGAAAAGGCTACACCTACTTCTCTGTTGAAGAATATAAGCGCCCAAAGTTTAAACCAGAATTTCAGCCTATTACTGAAACTTTTAAAGTTAACGACAGTATTACCGTAAAAGGAAAAGCCGTTGCTTTTGCTGGTAGTAATATTACTGATGCTAAAGTAGTGTATCGTGTAAAACGCCAGGTACAATATCCAAGTTGGTGGTATTGGAGACGACCAGGTTATTACAGTTCTGAAGCGCAGGAAATCACATTTGGAGAAGGCACAACAAACGACAAAGGTGAATTCGAAATTACGTTTAAAGCTTTACCTGACGAAAGCGTTTCTAAAGACAACCTTCCTGTTTTTAATTATGAAGTTACTGCTGATATTACAGATATTAATGGAGAAACACGTTCTACATCAACGGTTGTAAATGTTGGCTATCATGCTATGACTTTGCAAATTTCTACTCCAAACCAGATTGATAAAACTAAAAAGGAAGTAGAACTAACTTTAAATTCCCAAAATCTTAACGGTGAGTTTGTTCGTGCCCAAGGGACCTTAAAGGTCTTTAAACTAAAGTCACCTGATGCTATTCTGAGAGCCAGACCTTGGAATGCACCAGATTTTCACGTGATTTCTAAAGAAGAATTTAAACGTCTATTTCCTCACGATCCATACAACGACGAGCATTTATCAACCAATTGGGATAAAGGAGAGGAAGTTTTTTCAACAGATTTCGATACTGAAAAAGAAAAGACCATCACATTAAAAAAACTAAAAAAGTGGAACTCTGGTCAGTACATTATTATTGCAGAAAGCAAAGATAAATTTGGAGAAGACGTAAAAGCTGAATCCTATACAAACCTATTTAGTGATAAAGATAAAACCGTTGCAGATAATCAACTTTTTGAAGCCTCTCTAGACAAAGACAATTACAAAGCTGGTGACGTTGCAAAACTCACCATTGGCTCAGCAGCAAAAGACATCACAGTGACTTTAGAAGTTGAAAAAGACAACAACATCATTGTAACACAGTTGGTAAAATTGAACAACTCTAAACAAACAATCAGCATTCCTGTTTTAGAAGGCGATTTAGGTGGTTTTGAAGTCCACACGAGTTTTGCGGCTTACAATAGTTATGTCTCTCAAAGTTTTAGTATTAATGTCCCTTATCCTAAAACAGACTTAGAGATTGAAACCTCAACCTTTAGAGATAAGTTACAGCCAGGACAAGACGAAACCTGGAGTTTTAAAATCAAAGGCCCAAAAGGAGATAAAGTCTCTGCTGAACTTTTAGCAAGTATGTACGATGCGTCTTTAGATGAATTTAGAGCACACAACTGGAGTTTCAATCCTATACAGAAACCACATTACTACAGTAGAATAAACAAGAATGGTGGGCGCAGTTTTGGCACTACTAGCTTTAGATTATTTAATCGTTTTGCATATCCTCAAAATTATGATTACCGAATTTATGACCAATTAAATTGGTATGGATTTAGTTTTGATGGCTCACACTATTATGCTCGAAAAAAGTATTTAAGAAGCAAGTATGCTAACGTTCCTTCATATTTTACTTCAAAAAAACAATCTGACATTAAGGATGGATTTATTAAAGGTAATGTAATCACTGCTGAAGATGGACTAACGCTTCCTGGAGCAACTATTGTAATAAAAGGAAGCAACAGAGGAGCACAAACTGACTTTGATGGAAATTTCTCGATTGAAGCAAAAAAAGGAGATGTCATTTCCATAAGCTACATTGGCATGAAGCCTCTAGATATAACAGTCTCTGATGATAATTTTTATGATATTGGTCTTATTATGGATAGTGATGCTTTAGACGAAGTTGTGGTAATGGGTTATGCCACAAAAACTAAAGTAGCATATACAGGCACTGCTACTATTGCAGATGATGGTGGATATGATTATGTATCCTCTCCTGAGGCTAAACTAAGTATGGACTATAGAGGTGGTGATACTAAATTTGAAGGAGGCTACCTAAACCCAAATGGCAATTTTGCTAATGACGAAAAATGGATTACGAAAAACTCAGATGATGATTATAAGCCAAACAAACTCAAAATGGATTTGGACAACATCCAAATCCGAAAAAACCTCAACGAAACCGCTTTTTTCTTTCCACAACTACAAACTGATGAAGAGGGTAATGTAAGTTTCAACTTTAAAGCACCAGAGGCTTTAACCAAATGGAAACTGCAATTATTAGCACATACCAAAACTTTAGAAAGTTCGGTAAAACAACTAGAAACTGTGACTCAAAAAGAGTTGATGCTGATACCAAATGCGCCACGTTTTTTACGAGAAGGAGATCAAATTACCATTAGCACTAAAATTGCTAATCTTACTGAGAAGGAATTATCAGGTGTTGCACAACTCATATTAACCAATCCGATTACTGGCGAAGATATATCCGCAAGCTTGCTCAGTTCTTCCCCTTTGGGGAAGTTAGAAGGGGCTTCTTTTTCCGTTGATGCAAAAGGGAACACGCAAGTGTCTTGGAAACTAAATATTCCTAAAGGTTTACAAGCTGTGCAATACCAAATCATTGCAAAAGCTGGTGATTTTAGCGATGGTGAGCAAAACGCTTTACCAGTCTTATCCAACAGAATGTTAGTCACTGAAACGCTACCAATGTGGATACGTTCAAACGAAACGAAGACGTTTACGTTAGACAAATTAAAAGACAACACTTCAACAACGTTAACCAATCATAAGTTAACTTTAGAGATGACGTCTAATCCTGCGTGGTATGCTGTACAAGCCTTGCCATACCTAATGGAATATCCTTATGATTGTAACGAGCAAACGTTTTCAAGATATTATGCTAATGCTTTAGCACAGCATATTGTAAGCTCCAATCCAAAGATTGAAGCGGTTTTCAATCAATGGAAATCCTCAGACGTATTACTTTCTAACCTTGAGAAAAATCAAGAATTAAAATCACTTTTAATTCAAGAAACACCTTGGTTACGAGATGCACAATCTGAAACTGAGCAGAAAAAGCGTATTGGCTTGTTATTCGATCTTAATAAAATGAATAACGAGCTCAATTCAGCCCTACGAAAACTGAAGCAAAACCAATTACCATCTGGTGCGTGGCCTTGGTTTAATGGTGGTTATGCTAATCGTTTTATTACGCAACACATCATTTCAGGTTTTGGACATTTAAAGCAACTCAATGTTACTCAAAGTGACAGCGAATCATCTATGATTCAAAACGCCATTCAATATCTAGATGCAGAATTCGTAAAAGAATACAAAGACATTAAAAAGTATAATAAGGATGCAGATTTAAGCAAAGACCATTTGTCTTACACGCAACTGCACTATATGTATGTGCGTAGTTTTTATTCAGACATTGAAGCTTCCAAAGAAGTAAAAACTATAATGGATTACTACAAATCTCAGATGCAGAAGTATTGGTTAAAACGTTCGTTATATGCCAAAGGTTTAATGACCTTAACACTTCATAGAATGAATGATGACACTACAGCAGGAAAGATTTTAAAATCACTAAAAGAAAACAGCATTAACTCAGACGAATTAGGTATGTACTGGAAAGCGAACACGAGTTCTTGGTACTGGCACCAAGCACCAATTGAAACACAGTCTCTTTTAGTTGAAGCTT
>JASBSE010000092.1 GCA_030149115.1 Winogradskyella sp.
AGGTATTGTAAAAACTGTAAAATCTGCAAAGAAAATTATAGATAGAAAAGAGCCTGTTGTTTGGGATATCTTAGAGAATGTTCTTAAAGGACATCCAGTATTACTAAACCGTGCTCCTACGCTTCACAGACTTGGTATTCAAGCATTCCAGCCAAAACTTATCGAAGGTAAAGCGATTCAGTTACACCCATTAGTGTGTACGGCATTTAACGCGGATTTCGATGGTGACCAGATGGCAGTGCATTTACCATTAGGACCAGAAGCAATCTTAGAAGCTCAACTTTTAATGTTAGCTTCTCACAACATATTAAACCCTGCAAACGGTTCTCCTGTAACAGTACCTTCTCAGGATATGGTACTTGGTCTTTATTATATGACTAAGTTACGTAAGACTGATGATACTTATACTGTTAAAGGTGAAGGGTTAACATTCTACTCTCCAGAAGAAGTAACTATTGCTTACAACGAGAAGAAAGTTGATCTTAACGCAGGTATTAAAGTAAGAACTAAGGACTTTAATGAAGAAGGAGAGTTAACTACTCAAATCATTGAGACGACTGTTGGTCGTGTGCTTTTCAACGAAAAAGTGCCAGAAGCAGCAGGTTATATTAATGAGGTATTAACTAAGAAATCTTTAAGAGATATTATTGGTAATATCTTAAAAGTAACTTCTGTACCTGAAACAGCTGAGTTCTTAGATGAAATTAAGACTTTAGGATATAAGTTTGCATTCCAAGGTGGATTATCTTTCAGTTTAGGTGATATTATTATACCTAAAGAGAAGCACGCTATGATTGATGCTGCCAACAAGCAAGTTGATGGTATTATGGGTAACTATAATATGGGTCTTATTACCAATAACGAACGTTATAACCAAGTTATTGATATCTGGACATCGACAAACGCTGAATTAACAGAGTTGTCTATGAAGCGTATCCGTGAAGATCAACAAGGATTTAACTCAGTATTTATGATGTTAGATTCTGGAGCTCGTGGATCTAAAGAACAGATTCGTCAGTTAACTGGTATGCGTGGTTTGATGGCTAAACCTAAGAAATCTAATGCAGGTGGTGGTGAAATTATTGAAAACCCGATTCTTTCTAACTTTAAAGAAGGTCTTTCAATTTTAGAATACTTTATCTCTACTCACGGTGCTCGTAAAGGTCTTGCGGATACGGCACTTAAAACGGCCGATGCAGGTTACTTAACACGTCGTTTGGTTGATGTTTCACAAGATGTTATCGTTTACGAAGAAGATTGTGGCACATTAAGAGGTATCGAAGTTTCTGCATTGAAGAAGAATGAAGAAGTTGTAGAAAAATTAGAAGCTAGAATTGTTGGTAGAACATCATTAAATGATGTTTATGATCCATTAACAGAAGAGTTAATTGTTGAAGCAGGAGGTCATATAAATGATGCAATCGCTAAGCAAATAGGTGATTCTGCAATCGAATCTATAGAAGTACGCTCACCATTATCTTGTGAGGCTAAAAAAGGTATTTGTGTTAAATGTTATGGTCGTAACCTTGCTACTGGTAAAATGGTACAACGAGGTGAGGCAGTTGGTGTAGTTGCTGCTCAATCTATTGGCGAGCCTGGTACACAGCTTACATTACGTACATTCCACGTAGGTGGTATTGCAGGTAACATTTCTGAAGAGAATAAATTAACTGTGAAGTTTGATGGTATCGCTGAAATCGATGACCTTAAAACTGTTAAGACAAAAGATAATGAAGGAAACGAAGTAGATGTTGTTATCTCTAGAACTTCAGAATTAAAATTAACTGATGCTAAAACAGGTATTGTATTAAGTACAAATAATATTCCTTACGGTTCTCATATCTTCGTTAAGCCAGGTGCTAAAGTGAAGAAAGGTGATGTAATATGTCAATGGGATCCATATAACGGTGTAATTATTTCAGAATTTGCTGGTAAAGTGAAGTATGAAAACATCGAGCAAGGTGTAACATACCAAGTAGAAATTGATGAACAAACAGGTTTCCAAGAGAAAGTAATTTCAGAATCTAGAAACAAGAAGTTGATTCCAACATTATTGATTGAAGATTCTAAAGGTGAAACTATCCGTTCTTACAACTTACCAGTAGGTGCACACATAATGATTGATGATGGTGATAAAATTGAAGTAGGTAAGATTTTAGTTAAGATACCTCGTAAATCTGCTAAAGCTGGTGACATTACAGGTGGTCTTCCTCGTGTAACTGAGTTATTCGAAGCACGTAACCCATCTAACCCAGCTGTTGTAAGTGAGATTGATGGTGTGGTATCATTTGGTAAAATTAAGCGTGGTAACCGTGAAATCATCATTGAGTCTAAGTTAGGTGAGGTTAAAAAATACTTAGTGAAATTATCTAATCAGATTCTTGTACAAGAAAATGATTACGTAAAAGCTGGTATGCCATTATCTGATGGTTCGGTAACACCAAATGACATTCTTAACATTAAAGGCCCATCGGCTGTACAGCAATACTTAGTAAACGAGGTACAAGAAGTATACCGTTTACAAGGTGTAAAGATTAACGATAAGCACTTCGAAGTTGTTGTAAGACAAATGATGCGTAAGGTTAGAATTATGGATTCTGGTGATACTATTTTCTTAGAAAACCAATTAGTTCATAAATCAGATTTCATTGAAGAAAATGATAAGATTTTTGGAATGAAAGTAGTTGAAGATGCTGGTGATTCTGAGAACTTAAAATCAGGTCAAATCGTAACTGTACGTCAGTTAAGAGATGAAAATTCTAGCTTAAGAAGAGAAGACAAAAACCTAGTATCGGCTAGAGATGCACAACCTGCAACTGCAACGCCAATATTACAAGGTATTACAAGAGCTTCGCTTCAAACTAAGTCATTTATTTCTGCGGCATCGTTCCAGGAAACTACAAAAGTTCTTAACGAAGCGGCTGTAAATGGTAAGATTGATACTTTAGAAGGGCTTAAAGAAAATGTTATTGTTGGACACAGAATACCAGCTGGTACAGGTGTTAGAGAATACGATAACATTATTGTAGGTTCTAAAGAAGAGTTTGATCAGATGATGAAAGCTAAAGAAGAAATGAACTTCAACTAGGAGTTTGTTATTCCTGCGAAGGTAGGAACGTAAATAATAAAAGCCTTCATTCTATTATAGTTTGAAGGCTTTTTAATTTTAAATTAAATAATATGTCAGAAGAAAAAAAGAATCCAAAAAAAGGACAAATAAATATAGAGTTAGACGAAAAGGTTGCCGAAGGTACATATTCTAACTTAGCAATTATTAATCATTCTGTTTCAGAATTTGTTGTGGACTTTGTTAGTATTATGCCAGGTACTCCAAAAAGTAAAGTTAAGTCTAGGATAATTTTAACACCACAACATGCTAAACGTTTACTTAAAGCTTTAGGTGATAATGTAGCTCGATTTGAAAAAGCACATGGTGAAATCAAAGATTACGAGCAACCACCAATTCCATTAAATTTTGGACCAACAGGTCAGGCTTAAATATAGAATTTGTGGTTAGAGAAATGTTTCCATTTGTCAACCACCAATTCCATTAAATTTTGGGCCAACTGGTCAAGTATAATTACGTATTAAAATTATCTATTTAAGATATTTTTTATATTGATAAAATTAATTGAAAACTAATGAATTTTATGCTCTTAAATGTCCTTTAAAATAATTTTTATAGTGTCTGTAAGTAATATTGTTTTAGAAGGCTTAAATCGCTTAAAATTCGTTATTTGCTGTTTTATGCGTAATAATCGTGGAAAAATAAAAAATCCTTGCAGTGTTTTACTACAAGGATTTTTTATTACTTAAAAGTAAGCTTTCTAGGCTACATCTTTTTGATTAAGATGATACTTTAATGCACCAGATGGACATTTTTTAATCTGATTTACAATCACATCTGTTTGCGCACCATCTAAATCAATCCATGGAATTACCGAATTTCTAAATACTTCAGAAAGTTGTTTAGCGCAAATGCCAGCATTTACGCAACAACGTGGTTCGTAGGTTACAGTAATTTCTTTATTACTGAAAACGTTTGCATTTACATCCATAATAGATAGATTAGTTTGGGGTTAATCTTATTATCAGATAAAATTATTGACACTCAATAGTAATTAAATCATCGATAAAAATCAAATAATATCGACAAAAAGCAATTTAATTTAACTAAAAAGAAAAACTTTCTTACATTTTTATTCAAACTCAGAAGTCATGTGAAAAGTAATACTTGGGTATTTTTGTTGTGTCATTTGTAGCGTAAACATTGAGTCTGCTAAAAATACTAATTGATTTTGTTTGTCTCTGGCCAAATAGCGCTGTTTTACTCTTAAAAAGTCTTTAAACTCATCACTCTTTTCATTATCTGTTTGTACCCAACAGGCCTTGTGCACATTAAGATTTTCATAAGTACATTTAGCACCATACTCATGTTCTAACCTATATTGAATAACTTCATATTGTAATGCACCAACAGTACCTATGACTTTACGTCCATTATAATCTAATGTAAATAACTGAGCAACACCTTCATCCATTAATTGGTCAATACCTTTATAAAGCTGCTTAGCTTTCATTGGGTCCGCATTATTAATGTATCTAAAATGCTCTGGTGAAAAACTTGGAATACCTTTATAATTAAGTACTTCACCTTCTGTTAAAGTATCACCAATTTTAAAGTTACCTGAGTCTTGTAGCCCAACAATGTCACCAGGATAAGAGATATCTACAATCTCTTTTTTTTCTGCAAAAAAAGCATTTGGGCTAGAGAATTTTAGCTTTTTATCGTGTCTTACATGTAGGTAAGGTGTGTTTCGTTTAAACTCTCCAGATACAATTTTAACAAAGGCCAATCGGTTTCTATGATTAGGATCCATATTAGCATGGATCTTAAATACAAAACCAGAGAACTGTTTTTCGTCAGGTTGTACAAGGCGTTCTTCACTTTGTTTAGCTCTTGGCTTTGGTGCAATTTCCACAAAACAATCAAGCAATTCACGAACACCAAAATTATTTAAAGCAGAACCAAAAAATACAGGTTGCAAATTACCGTTTAGATAAGCTTCTTTATCAAACTCAGGATAGATACCTTCAACTAGTTCTATTTCATCTCTTAGTGTTTGAGCAGCTTTATTACCAACGAGTTTATCCAATTCTTCAGAGTTTAAATCTGAAATTTCAACTGTGTCATTAATATGTTGTTTGCTATCTCCTTTAAAAAGATTAACGTTCTTTTCCCATATGTTATAAATTCCTTTAAACTCGTAACCCATACCTATTGGGAAACTTAAGGGAGTAACTTTAAGTCCAAGTTTTTGCTCAACTTCATCCAATAAATCAAAAGCGTCCTTACCCTCACGATCTAACTTGTTGATGAATACAATCATAGGAATATTGCGCATTCTACAAACTTCAACCAATTTTTCAGTTTGCTCCTCAACACCCTTGGCAACATCAATAACTACTATAACACTATCTACAGCCGTTAATGTTCTAAAAGTATCTTCAGCAAAATCCTTGTGACCAGGTGTATCTAGGATATTAATTTTAATACCATCATATTCAAAAGCTAAGACAGAGGTAGCAACAGAGATACCACGTTGACGCTCTATTTCCATAAAGTCACTAGTAGCGCCCTTCTTTATTTTGTTGCTTTTTACAGCCCCAGCTTCTTGTATTGCACCACCAAAAAGAAGTAGTTTTTCTGTTAGTGTAGTTTTACCTGCATCTGGATGAGATATAATACCAAATGTTCTTCTTCTGTTTATTTCTTGCTTAAAACTCATTGAAAATGATTAAAACGAGTGCAAATATAATATTATTAAGTTCATATGAATTATGTAGAATTTAATTAAACAACATCCATATATTTACAATTCAAATTTTTTAATTGATGAGTTTTAGGTTTTTGTTTTTATTACTGATAACACAAAGTTTATTTTCTCAAGAGATAATAGATTCATCAGATAATATTGGAAGTAATAAGGACAGTATTTATAAAGTTGAAAAATATCTACTCTACAAAGAACAAGATTCAGCAATAGCATTGATTAAAAAGCTTAAGAAGTCTTCATACGTTAATGTTTTGAGCCGTATAGCGGCAAACAATAAACCTAGTTATCTTGATTTTACTGAGTTTATAAATAGCATAGCTGATAATCCAAAACTGCCGTATCAGAGTGTTTCTGATTATATTAACCTGAATGTAAAAGAGCCTGTTAATGAGAAAGGAATAAATTTAGATTACGTTAAAATTAAAGTAAATCAGGTTTCCAAACTGAGAGATGATGTTTCAATTGAAGTGGCCTCTGAAATTCAAACAGAATTAGACAATTATATCAACGCTTTCAATAGTAATAATAACGATGTAAAAAAAGCTAAAATATATGCTAGCATTCATCAAATAGTCCTGTACATTATTCAGGAAGAAATAGAAAAGGGAAAAAAAATATGCTTAGAAAATTTTGATGAAGCTGAAAAATTAGGTGATAAAGAGTTAATGATAATGTCTTTGTACTATTTGTGTGATTTTTTAGTACTAGAAAATAAGCTTAATGAATACATTGAAAATTGTGAAAAGAGTCTAGAGTTAGAAAAGGATCTAAAAAAGCACAGTCCTTATTATATAGGAACTCTTGTTCATATTATTGATGCTTATATTTATAAAGGTGGTGAGGATGAAAAGGTAAAGTTATTATTAAGGGAATTATATAATGAAAAAGGTTCTACGCAGCAGAGCTATTCTTTGTATGCAAAGTATTTAGGCACTATAGATCTTGAATCATTAGACGCAAAAGATATATTTAATTTGTTTAATGTAACTGATATTATTGCTTTTTGTAATCTTACAAGCAAACTTGGTGAAGAAACACTTAATCCAAACGATCAGTATCAGCTTATTAGAGAAATTTCTAAAACCTTAGAGAATCACAATTATTTAAGGGAGTCAGTAGCTTACAAAGACCGAAGTATAGTTCAAATAAAGAAAATTTACACTCAAGATTTAGCTAATTCCTTATCGAGTTATAAAGTAAATCAAGCGGTAAAAGAAAAAAATTTAAGTATAGCGCATGCAAAGGAGAGGAACAAGCTTTATATCATAATAGCTACTTTAGGTGGTTTCTTATTATTGATATTGACATGGGCATATTACAGAAAGAAGAAACAGTCAGAAGTACTTCAAGATAAAAATAAAACTATTGAGACTGCATTAAAGGAAAAGGAACTTTTAGTGAAAGAAGTACACCATAGGGTAAAAAATAATTTTCAGATAGTATCTAGCTTATTAGAATTACAAACCAATGATATAGAAGATAAAAAGGCTTTACAGTTAATTGAGGATGGGCAAAATAGGTTAAGATCAATGGCTATAATTCATCAAAAGTTATATCAAAATAAAGATGGATTAATAGATTTTAATGATTATATATCTCTTTTGGTTAGGGAATTAGCCTCTTTATATGCTTCAGATAAAAAAATAGAGATTAATATAGATATTGATAAGATATGCTTTGATATTGATACAGCTATACCTTTAGGGTTAATAATTAATGAGTTGGTAACCAATGCATATAAGTATGCATTTAAAGAAGAAAGAGAAGGAAGGTTAAATATATCGATACATAAGTCTGAAGAGGATTATATTCTGAAAGTTTTTGATAATGGTCCTGGATTAAATACTCAACCTAACTTTGATAAAATTAGATCAACGGGCTTACGATTAGTTAGAAGATTGTCTAAGCAAGTATATGGTAATATTGAATATCTTAATAAGGGAGGGGCTTATTTTGTAATTAATTTTGAAGATACAACCGCCAGAAAAACAATCAATTAGATTATATCTATTAAGGTTTAATCGTTAGAAACTTAAGTGATGAGTATAATAAAAGTTTTAGTAGTTGAAGATGAAATTATTATAGCAGATAATATAAGTAATGCACTAGAAAGCTTGGGTTATAATGTGTTAGAGCCAGCAATAAATTTTACAGAAGCAATTAATATAATTGAGAATGATAAACCTGATATTGCAATATTAGATGTTCAGCTTTCAGGTAAAAAAACAGGCATAGACTTAGCAAAAGTAATTATAGAAAAGCACGGTTTCCCTTTTATTTTTTTAACATCAAACTCAGATGAATTAACATTAAATGAGGCTAAACAAGTATCGCCTTCGGCCTATTTAGTTAAGCCATTTTCAAAAAGAGAGCTCTATACATCTATAGAGGTGGCTCTTTACAATCATTCTCAAAAGCAAAAGGTATTTGCAAATAATCAAATTGAAGAGACTGATTCATTATTCCTTAAAGTAAAAGGAGTATATCAAAAAATTGAGTTCAATGATATCCTTTATTTACAGAGCGATCACGTATATATTGAGATATTTCTTACCAATAGTAAAACAATTTTGGCCAGAGCTACACTAAACGAAATGTTAGACAGGTTATCTAAAGATTTTATTAAAGTTCACAGAAGCTTTATAATAAATTCCAATTTTTTAACTCAAATATCTAGCAATACTTTAAAGGTTAATGATGCTGTAATTCCCATAGGGAAGAAATTCCGACAAGTAATTTTAGAAAAAGTAAACTATATGTAAATGTTAAAGCTTTGGTGTGGGATTTATCTTTTCGTAACATATTTTGAGTCGTTCGTAACATAATATGTTAACAATTCACGGCTAAAAGTTAATTTTATTTCGGAATATGTTAAGGAGTAAATTAAATTTTGATACGTGAAAATTTACAGTTCATCGAACTGCATATTCCACTTAACTTATAATATATGTCGTTCAACTAAAATAGAATTATAATTTTAACTAATTGATAATATTGTAACTATATTTCGGATGGAAATGAATAATTTCTACAGTTATTTTACACTATGTGAAATTTTGAAATAGGTTAATCTTGCTAAATAAAACCTGAAGTTGATTAATAGCAAATCTCTTCACTCATTTATTTGGTTTTTTATATAACAATAAGGATTTTTTGAATCCAAAAAGAGTGTATATAAATCACAAATGAAGTTTTTTTATTGAAAAACCTCACAAAAAAAATTTGTTTATTACACTTTGTCGAATATATTTGCACTTAATCGATGATTGAAAACATCGTTTAATATAATTTGAATTATACATCAACTATATAGTAATATGGAAATCTCTACTCGATTCTCTTTAAAATCTATGGCTATTAATCTTGCTATAGTTTTTTCATTTTTATCATTTTCCCAAGTTTTTTCTCAAACAGATATTGGAGGAGTGATAAATAGTTATGAAGCTGTAACTAGTATAACTAATCCAGGATGTACTACTTGTGATACCACTCCTGGCTGTTTAAACCAAATTGACGTAGCTGATGCGTCTGCTTTTTCTGTAGGCGATAAAGCTTTAATAGTACAACTTAAAGGTGCTACAATAGACCAGTCTAATACTGCTACAGGTGGTACGATAACTGATTTAGGAAATGCAGGTAACTATGAATTTTTTGATATTAGTTCTATAGTTGGTAACTCTATATTTCCTACAGCTCCTTTAAAAAATACTTATGATAGTGTTGGATTAGTGCAAATAGTAAGAGTTCCAAATTACTCTGGCGATGTAAATATAGTTTCAGAATTACAGGCCTTACCATGGGATGATGTTGCAGGAGAGGGAGGTATTATAGCCTTATTTGTAGAGGGGACTTTAACGTTTAATGCTAATATTAATGCTTCAGGTTCTGGATATATTGGTGTTCAGATGTCAGTCAATGGATTGCCTGATGACTGTTCTATAGCTCCAAATACACAATATAATATGCCAACAGGAAATACTGATGGCTGGTTTAAAGGTGGAGGTGTTGCTGTAGCTGGTGTAAACAACGTTAAAGGTAGATCACCTCTTGGAAATGGTGGTGGCTCTGGTGTTTCAGGTGATACTGGTGGTGGTGGTGGTGCCAACTATGGCTCTGGTGGTATTGGAGGTAATAGATGGTGTGATTTTGGTACTGTTGCAGGTGGTATTGGTGGAAATGGACTTTCTACTTTTATTGCTAATCAAAATAGAGTTTTCTTTGGTGGTGCTGGTGGTGCAGGATTTGTAACAACAAATAACCCTTCTCAGGCCTCAAATGGTGGAGGTATTGTAGTATTGCGAGCAGAAACAATTGTAGGTAATGGTTTTACGATTGATGCTTCTGGTACTAATGCTTTAGCAGTAAACCCAGTAGGTGCTCCAGATGGTGGAGGCGGTGGAGGTGCAGGTGGATCTGTTGCTTTTGACGTAAAATCATATACAGGAACAATTAATATTGATATAAGTGGTGGTGATGGCCAAACTTTAAATACTGATATTGTCCACGGACCTGGTGGAGGTGGAGGTGGAGGTGTTTTTCTACACAACCTTACAACTGTTCCGGCAGGTATAACTATTGACTTAACAGGAGGTACAGCTGGTACGCATACTGGTGCTCAGAGTGGTAATTCTAATGGAGCGGCAGATGGTTCACCGGGTGGGATAATAAGTTATTACAACTTTGTTGAAACAATTAATACCGATAACACTCTTGGAACTAATGATGGTATTCCAGATATATGTGATCTAGATTCTGATAATGATGGGATTTTAGATTCTGTTGAAGATGGTGGAACAGGTGTAGATCCTTCTTTAGATGAAGATGGTGATGGTATACCAAATTATATTGATCAGAGTGATCCAGGTGTTCCAGCTTTTGTAGATGCAAATGGAGATGGAGTCAATGATGTTTATGATACTGATGGAGATGGTACTCCTGATTTTCAAGATTTAGATAGTGATAATGATGGTTGCTTTGATTCTATAGAATCGGGTGGAACGGACTCTAATAATGATGGTTTTTTAGATGGTGATGGCTTTAATGCTTTTGGTCAAGTAACTACTGGAGGAGCAATTACTGATGGATATGATGGGTATTCAGGGAATGAAACAATTGCTACAGAAGTAAATTATAATGCGTTAACTAATCAAACAGCAATAGCTAATGATGTAATTACATTTACTGTTGAAAATCAGTCAATAACTAGTACTACAGTTTATACAGGTACAGCTCCTAATACTTTACCAGATTATAATGATCCTTCAGCAACTACTGGTACTTCTGGTTTTATGTATCAATGGTATTTAGGTGATCCTACAACCACAGGAGTGCCTTTATCTAACGATGCTACATATTCCGGTGTTAATAGTGCTAGTTTAAATGTTGTAACTGATTCATCTTTAGATGGCAATCAATATTGTGTTGTTATAACAAACACAAGTAGTCTCTGTGAGAATATTACTTGTGCAACGTTAACAGTTCTTGACCCATGTGATGCACTTGTCTCAGGAAATTTAGATACAGATGGTGATGGTGTTAGTGATTATTGTGATCAAGATGATGATAATGATGGTATTTTAGATATTAATGATGTTAATTGTTCTTCTGGACCATTAGCATTAGGTCAGACCTTTTCCGATAATACTGGGTCTAACTTTAACCCAGAGTATATATCGAATGTTTATGCCTATGGTGGAGCAAGTGTAACATTTGGATATGAACCTTATGGTGGATCCGCTTGGAACTTAAGTGGTGTTTCTAACCAAAATAATGCTGCAATATTACCTGATGGAGAATATATCAATACAATAGCAGATGGTACAACCTATCCTGATAATGATCGTGTTAGGTATTATTTCACATTTTCTGAACCTGTTTATAATGTCAATTTTAAATTAGGAGGTCTTGATGATTATGATAGAGCAGATTTTTTTGCAACCAATGGTTCTGATAATTTACCAGTTAATATTTCTGATGTAAACATAGGAGCAAATCTTACAATAAATGGTCAGAGTGCAGTTACTGGTGCATCGGCAAACGCAAACGCTCCAGCAAATAGTATAGCTATTCAAGTTGAAGGGCCAGTTACAGAAATAGTAATTACTGTTGGTAAGCAAGATGGTGATGAAGCAGCAAATGTAGAGTTACAATTTTATGAAATGCAATATTGCGTGGCAATAGATACAGATGGTGATGGCGTCAATGATATTGTAGATTTAGATTCAGATAATGATGGTATTTATGATGTAGACGAAGTAGGTGGAGTAGATGCAAATAATGATGGTATGGCAGACGGAGTTGTTGATCCTACAACAGGTATACCGTCAACTGCAGGA
>JASBSE010000619.1 GCA_030149115.1 Winogradskyella sp.
ATAGCTTCTAGTTGGTCTTCAAAAATAGATTTAGAATCGTATAGCAAACGCCCTATTAATGTACTTTTTCCATCATCTACACTTCCTGCAGTTGTAAAACGTAATAATTGATTGTTGTCTAACATGTTATTCTTTATATGAGATGCCGAATTGTATTCGGCATGACAGTTGATTTTTTATTTAATTTTGATTAAAAGTATCCTTGACGCTTACGATCTTCCATAGCAGATTCTGATCGCTTATCGTCACTTCTGTTTCCACGCTCGGTATTTCTCATACCAGCAACTTCAGCTGCTATCTTTTCTAATGTATCTGCGTCAGATTCTACACCACCAGTAATAGTAATATCACCTAAAGTTCTAAAACGTATCTTTTTAGTCACCACTTCTTCATGATCTTCTAATACTAAAAACTCAGAATTTGGAATCCAAGAGTCTTGTCTCCATACAACTTCACGCTCATGAGCAAAGTATAATGATGGAATATCTATATTCTCTCGTTTTATGTAGTTCCAAACGTCCATTTCTGTCCAGTTACTTATTGGGAATGCTCTAAAGTGTTCACCTTCAAAATGCTTTCCGTTGAAGATATTCCACAATTCTGGACGTTGGTTTTTAGGATCCCATTGTCCAAAATCATCTCTATGAGAGAAGAAACGCTCTTTTGCTCTTGCTTTTTCTTCGTCACGACGTCCACCACCAATAGCACAATCAATCTTATTTGCCTCAATAGCATCAAGAAGAGTTGTAATTTGAAGCGCATTACGCGTAGCATTTTTCCCTTTTTCTTCAGCAACACGACCTTCATCTATAGATTCTTGTACCGAACCAACAATAAGCTGCGCGCCTAATTCTTTAATAATATCATCTCTAAACTGAATGGTTTCTGGGAAATTGTGACCAGTATCAACATGCATTAATGGAAATGGTATTTTAGCAGGGTAAAATGCTTTTTTCGCTAAATGCGTTACCAAGATAGAATCTTTTCCTCCTGAAAATAAAATTACTGGGTTTTCAAATTGTGCCCAAACTTCACGTAAAACAAAAATTGCTTCACTCTCTAATTCATCTAAATAGTTTAAATAATACTTACTCATTGTTGCTTTGACAATTTTGGTGTAATATAATCTACGATTCGTTGCGCTGCTACCTCAACTGATTCGCTTTCTGTTTTTATTTCAATATCAGGGTTTTCTGGTGCTTCATAAGGCGCTGAAATCCCTGTCATGTTTTTTATTTCTCCAGCGCGTGCTTTTTTATAGAGCCCTTTTACATCACGTCTTTCACACTCTTCCACGCTAGTATTCACAAATATCTCAACAAAGTTAACATCTTTAACGATACTTCTAATGTTCTCTCTGTCTTTTTTGTAAGGTGAAACAAAAGCAGCAAGTGTCACTAAACCAGCATCAACCATTAAATTAGCCACTTCTGCAATTCTACGGATATTTTCAGTTCTATCTTCTGGAGCAAAGGTTAAGTCTTTATTAATTCCTTTTCTAATATTATCACCATCTAATGTAAAGGTTTTAATACCTTTTTGATGTAATTTCTGTTCAACCACATTAGCGATGGTAGACTTACCTGACCCTGACAACCCTGTAAACCATAACAAAAAAGAATTATGCCCATTTAACTCTCGTCTATCATCAATAGAAATCTGATAATCGTGTGGAATAATGTTCTCTTTCATCTTATTCGTTATTTCTTTTACTTAAACCAAAATTAATTTTATACCAAGCGCGCTCATGTAAATAATACAATATCATTTTGGTAATCACTTCAGCAAAACCTATTTGCAATGCTGCGAGTGGATTTCCTGAAATTATCCATGCTAACGTCATTGTATCTAAAGTACCTATAAAACGCCAAGTAATTGTTTTTGCAATATGTCGTTTTCTGCTTTCAAGAAGAACTCCATCTTTTGATAAATTGATTTTGTACCAAACACGCTCATGCAAGTAATATAATACTGATTTAGTAGTTACTTCTGCAAAACCTATTTTAAGACCAGCTAAAGGGTCTCCAGTAATCAACCACGAAAGAATTATTGTGTCTATTGTTCCAACAATTCTCCAGGTTATGGTTTTTGCAATATGTCTTTTATAAGATACGTCTGCCATTTATTTACTAACTAAAAAATAGCTATTTAACAGGTTCTCTTTATTGTATTTTAATGGCTTATTTGTCTCCTTTGAAATAACCTGTAAACCAACTGCATTACAAATAGCCTGTCCTGCAGCTGTATCCCATTCCATTGTAGGGGCATAACGTGGATAAACATCTGCGTTACCTTCTGCAACCAAACAAAACTTTAAAGAACTTCCTTTTGACACTATTTCCACCTCTTTACCATCCTTCTTTAAGCTTTCTACAAAATCTAATGTGTCTTGGTTCATGTGAGACCTACTGCCAACTACTTGTACATTATTTGAGGTGTTGATTGTTGGCTGTAAAGGTTTTGATAATTTTAAAACTTCTTCTATAGTAGAATCGTGCGAGTTTAATTCTGCTTTAAAAGCCTTACCTTCTTCTACGTTGCAGTAATATATAGTCTTAACTGCTGGCACATAAATTACACCTAACTTAGGAACTCCATTTTCTACAAGTGCTATATTAACAGTGAACTCTCCATTTCGTTTTATAAACTCCTTAGTACCATCTACAGGATCAACAACCCAGCATGTTTCCCAATTTTTTCTTACCTGAAAATCTGTTTGTTTATTCTCTTCTGAAATAATAGGAATCCCTGTCGGAATTAGGAATGAATTTATAACATCATTGGCTTTCTTGTCTGCCTCTGTTAATGGTGATTTGTCATCTTTTATTTCTACATCAAAAACTGTATCATAAACTTGCATTATCACCTTTCCTGCCTCAAGTGATGCTTTTATTGCTGTTTGTAATTCTTTATTCATTCTTTATTCATTCTTTATGTTTTGTATTGCAGTAATTAAACTGTCTCTCCAATATGGTGCCTTTTTGTTAAGTGTTGTTTCTATTTTTGTTTTATCTAAAACACTAAAATGAGGTCGCTTTGCTGGTGTTGGGAACTGAACTGTAGAAATATTATTTAGTTCAATGTCTATATTACTAATATCAAAAATAGCTTTTGCAAAATCGTACCAACTTGCAACTCCGTTATTACTGTAGTGATAAATTCCATAGTCAGAAATATTGTTAGCTATAATATGAAATATTGTCTTAGCCAAATCTTTAGCATAAGTGGGTGTTCCTATTTGGTCACCAACAACCCCTAGTTGAGTTTTATCTTTAGAAAGGCGAAGCATTGTTTTCATAAAGTTACCCCCATGTTCTGAGTACAACCACGAGGTCCTTAAAATGAAATATTCTTTCAAAACTCTCGAAACCTCTTGTTCTCCTTTTAATTTAGTTTCACCATAGACACCAATAGGATTAGTTGAGTCAGATTCTTTATATGGTTTATTATG
>JASBSE010000621.1 GCA_030149115.1 Winogradskyella sp.
CTTAAATAAAACCTATTTGAATATTGAAACTATTGTTTATATTTGCAGTCCTTTTGCAGGCGTGGTGGAATTGGTAGACACGCTAGACTTAGGATCTAGTGCCGCGAGGTGTGCGAGTTCGAGTCTCGCCGCCTGTACTAAGTGGGACAAATCATTATTTTTTGATTTGTCCCCTTTTTTATTTTCGCTTAATCCTTTGTTAACACTAGCAATTTTAAGAAGTAAAGGATTAATATCTTCGGTTCGAACACCTTGATTCTCAAATTGAAATTTTTCTGGAAAAATCGAACCCAATAGTTTTCTTTTGTGTTCTATATCGCTGTTAGTGAATTGTTTATCAAAATTTTCGAGTTTCTTCAACCCATTTTTATAAATTGATAACACATCAGTAGCATTGTTCCAGTTTTCTTGTTTCTCTTTTAACGCATTTAGCTTTTGAGAATAACGAGACTTTGCGTCTTTATATTCATGACGATCAAATTCCCCATCAAGATATAAATCTTGGAGTTTGACAAGCTTTTGCTCAATAGAAGACATGTCTTGGTAATGTTTAGGACTAAGTCTTTTAGATTTAGTTTGTTCTTTAAACCGGTTTTCAATCATCTTGAACAAGAGCTTTTGCACATTACTGTTCAAAGAAATACCACTTAAGAAAGTGCTAAACCAATTTTCAACATCCTCAGCACGGTATCTAGTATCACACGGTTTAGCACAATGATAATAAGAATAATATTGAGTTCTTCCTCTAGAAGTACTAGCTTTTAAAGGCTTGTGGCAACTAGGGCAGAGCACAAAATCTTTCAAAGGAAACTTTTCATTTATTTTTTTATGCGTAACCTTATATTGATTAGAGTTATTGTTTATTAGCCCTTGTACCTTATCAAAGGTGATTCTTGAAACCAAAGGCTCATGTATCCCCTTAATAACCTGTTCAGGTTCATCCTGAAAGGCCTTAAGAGTAATATCACCTTTGTAAATAATATTTCTAACGATACGACCAAAGGCAGCTTTACTTGTTTTGAATCCCTTGGCTTTCAATTTATCTAAGACTTCTTTTTGACTATATACGCCAGTACTTAAAAGCTTAAAGCCTTCAGTAATATACTTAGCATCACCATTAGGTACTAAAATGGGCTTACTTTGATTATCTCGTCCCATATTATAACCTTTAGGAGGAGACACTACATAACGACCTTCCTTAACAGCACGTCGCATACCAGCGATAACATTTAGAGAGCGTCTATGATTTTCAACCTCTGGCATGGATAAATACACAGCAAGCATTAAGCCTTGTTCAGGAATAGATAAATCTAAAGGTTGTTCAATAGCATTCACAATAATACCAAGCTCATTAAAATCTTTAATCTTATTATAAGACTCTGTTGTATTTCTTGAAAACCGATCCCATTTAGTAAAAAGTATTTGGTGAATTTTAGATGAATTCCTTTTAGTAAAATCAAGTAGCTTTTTAAATTCTGGACGATTAAAGGTTTTAGCAGAGTGGTCTTCTTTAAAAACATGGAGTACATTCAGATTATTGTTCTCACAATAGTTCAATAACTTCTGATTTTGATCTCTTAGTGAAAACCCTTTGTCAGCTTGCTCGTCGGTTGAGACTCTAGTGTAAAGAATAACATTTTTCATAATGGGATTAGTTTTGCGTTGATATGTTATTAAAGAAAACATCAACAAATACTTCTAATAAGTTTAAAATTTCATCAATTTCAGTATCATTAAAAGGTGTTTTATTATCTGTGTTTAAAAGAAGCTTAGCTTCTTGATGAAAACTTGATTTCTGGTCCATCTTTGTTAGGGATAAAACCAGGCTGTGTTTTCAGGAACTGATTAAGTTCTACAATTCGTTTCATATTTTCAGTAATTAAGTTGTAGCTTCATTTTTAATGAGCGTAATTTTATAATGATCTTCAGATCTAATATCAATTAATAGTTTAGAACCTCTCTTGATTTTATTAGTGAGGATATATTCTGCCAGTTGCTCTCGACTTTTATGTTCTTCAGTTACCACAATAGTTTTTATATTACCCTCTTGAAAAGCAATTTCAACACTCTTAGGTCTTTTAAAAACGACGATATCTCTTATTTGCTTTTCCATAAAAGTGAGGTACTTTAAATCTTCATTCTTTTTGTTATCAAATTCAACCAATAAAATTTTAGATATTAAAGGCAAAATAGGGATACAAATCATTGGCTTTTGAAGAAAGACACTATTGAGTTTTAATAATAGTTCTTTAGGCTCGTAATGAAATACATAATCATTAGTCTCTGGAACATACAAAAAGTTATGAGGTAATTTTCTTCTATAGAATGCAGATTTAACTATATCAGTAAACGGATTAATAATAGTTCTAAAATAATGCTCCATTAAAAGTTCATTTCTTAAATGACTTTTAAGTTTGTCGAGATCATGTTTAGGTAAATTGTTGGGGTTATCTTTAATATGATACTTAAACACCGAATCAGCAAATTTATCGTCCCTTGGCTTTTGCCATACCATATAGGCTAGTTCTTCTAATTTATCAGAAGGAACTTTAAAATTAGAAAGCTCATTGATTATAGAAACCCATACAGCTTGAGCAAGATTAAGCTTTACCCATTTAATTTTAGTTTTTTTCTTTTGGTTAGCTTCATCAACTTGTTGAGGAGAAGTAAATGGTACTATTTTTTCTTTAATCCAAGAGTTGATATCTTTTGAGCTAACCCCTAGTTGACTAGGACTGATTTCTCTTTCTTCAAATATTGAATTTCCGATATGTTCAATAGTTTTTGTAGTCATATGATTAATCCATGGAATAATTATTGAGGTAAAGATATAAAAAACAAACAAAATAGTTATATATTTGAAAACAAAATAAGAAAAAATAGTTTATATCAATATTAAAAAATTGAAAATCAGATAATTAAAATTTAAAAAATTAAATAAAGCATAAAGTATACTATAGGTATATATTGGGTACACCTCAAGTAAACCATGAGTATACACACTCATTAAAATCAAATAAATCATGGAAAATATCACACAAGTATCAAAAAATGTGACTTTGAGTTTCAAGACAACAGCAGAAGAGAAAACGGCATTACAGCAAATAGCAAATGACAAACAAATCTCAAGATCAGAACTAATAGCAAGTCTAGTACATGCTTACAAAAACAATTACGATTATATAGGGAAAACATCTCCGAAAGAAGAAGAATTAAAATCAAGACTTAAACGTGTAGAAAAGGAAAACAGAAATTTGAGTTTGTCACTTGAAAATGCAGAACATCGCATTGAGATGGAACAAAATACAAACAAGAAATATGTCAAAGAACAGCAAGAAATGAACAAGACGATTTTTGATCTACAAGGCGAATTGAAAACCGCTAATATTGAGATAAGTAGATTAAATGAAATCATTAATCAACCATTAAAATTTAATCAATATGATTCTAATTTGTTATATGGTTCGTTAGGTTCTTTAATCTTATCAGGAATATCATTGATTTTGTTACCATCTTTATTTAGAGATTAGAGATAAAATGGCAATGAGTAATTAGCTAAAGAGACTTGATTATAATCCTCTAAATTCAAACAAAAAGAGCTAAGTAGTTTGCTTAGCTCTTTTAAATTTATTACCACTGATAGGATACTTCCAAATCCACCAATATTTCATTAGATTGGCTAACTACAGTAATTATATCAGGGAAATTGGTATTGGATGCATATGCATAAAACCCAAAACTAGTCATAAAATCATCTTCATCAGCTACGTCATAATCCCAAATGTTTACTAAAAAAGGGTTGTCAAAAGAGTTAAGTTCAAGAGAAGGGTCTAAAGTAAATTCATAAAACGTACCCTCTCCAGAAATCGCATTTTCATAAAATGTTGGACTATCGTAAATGATGTTTAAATCAGAATCTTGAAAAGTGATATAAATATCAGGTAAAGCATCTTCAGTATTAGGTATAGCTGCATCCCAAAATTCACCATTGTTCGTGTTCGGGAATACCTTTACAATAACTTTATTGATAATGACTTTACTTGGCGTTACTTGAGTTGAGCAATTGATACCTGTGTAGCCTAAAGGACAATCACATTCACAGTCTGAAAATGTACCACCATTAAGACAATTAATAGTTTCACAATCATCTGATTTCGGATCAGAAGAACAACCAAAATAGGTTGTAGTTAAAATTGATAAGAATATCAATTTGATAATTTGGTTTCTCATAATAAATGATATAAATATCATTCAAACCCAAAATGAAAATTAGTGATTAAAAAAGCGTGGGTCTGAAGCTTACCGAAAGAGAGGTACTGGCATACCCACACACAATAAGAACAGCCCACGCCGTAACGTGAGCGTAGACTTATTATCTTGTGTGAAATAAAACTGCCAGTTTTCTCTTTCAGATAATAGCTTACGCTAATATTTTATATGTTATACAAATATATAACTTTAGTCTTTATTTTTGATAATTTAATATGCATTGATGTTGAATACATTTAAGTTAAAATAAATTAATTTATATTAATTCGATTAAATTTATTAGTGTTTTTAGATATTCCATCTGAAATCAAATTGATAAGACTAAGTAATTATAGGGTGATTAAATATCAACAATAGTATTTGTACTATAATGCTCTGCGTTATGTAGCTTGAGCTTCGCTTAAAAGCGAAAGTTGTTACTACAATTTCTTTAAAAACTTATTCTCAAAAGTTTCTTCTACAATGTTAATGGAATACTCTTTATACGATATCGTAGGAGGGAAGCATAATGCCTACCTGTCGCAGACAGGTGTGTGGAATGATTTTACATCAATACTTATTCATAAAATATTGTATGGCACGTTAAAGGCTTGAGCCTGTCTTCTAGAGCTGAGTTTAGTTCAAAAGCCTTAAGCAATTTCGTTTAGCAGGTCATTGCACATTTCATTTGTGGAATGGGGAGTACATAGCATGAAGCAACACAAGTCAGCTTCATATGAATGTGCTATAACAGTCTTGTATATGAAAAGTAGCATATTTTCTATACTTACATTGCTGTTTAAGACAGATTTTAAATTTACAAAACCACCTTAGATTTACGCGCTTAAACCACTATTTTTTATACTTTATTGTAGCCAGTGCTTTTTATTTCGATTTCAGTTTTATTCCGATATAAAAAGTTCTTGGTTGAGCAGATCCGTAAATGTAATTACTGTCTCTATTTTTACCAATGTCAAAATCATCTTGATAAGCGTTAAAAATATTTTTTATTCCACCGTAAACATCCATGCTATTTCCAAGCTTTTCGATTGGTAGTGTGTAGCCAATTTTTGTACTTAATTCCGAAAAAGCATCAGAAGTAATGATTTCGTCTATCGTTTGGTTAGGTGCTCCTGCAAAATGTGGGATTTTCATTTTTCCTGTGTAAAGGTAGTTTAGCGTAGCATTCCATTGTTTGTTAGGGGTAAATGTTAATATAGCGTAACCGTAGTCATTTGGTGTTCGGGTAAATTCTCGTATTCCTGCTAAACCGTCAATATATTCAACAAGGCTATCAAATTTGCTCGATTGAATAGTAAAACCGCTTTCCAACTGTATTTTTCGGTTATAATTGGCTCTTAATTCTAATGTAATTCCTTGCACAGTTGCTCCATCTCCATTTTGTTTTTCAAACAGTTCTCCGTGTTGGTCTTGCCCAATAGGTTGTAAATAAAAAGCATCTTTTAGCCGATTGTAGAATGCTTCAACGGTAAAACCAGCTATCCAATTTTCCATAGGCTTGTCGTAATTAATGGAAGTACTTAAACTTTGTGATTTTTCTTGTTTTAAGTTGGGAGACAATGAAACTCTCGAAACACCACCACCTGCAAAAGCAATGTGCAAATCAGTATCAAAAGTTTGTGGTGCTCTAAATCCTGTTCCGTAACTAAAGCGAAATTGTGTATTTTCTTTTAGTTTATACAACAAAGAAGCCCTTGGACTAAAAATAGCTTTATCCACCAAATTATGTTTGTCCATTCTTACACCTGAAAGTAGGGTGAGTTGTGGAATAATTTCCCAGTCACTTTGTAGAAATACGCCAAAATCTTTAGTCGTTTGGTCAATCAAATATTCATAAGTCGGAATTTCATCCAACACATCATCATATACATATTCAGCTCCGAGCGTAAACACATTTTTTCCGTTCAGAAAATGATTGACTCTATGATTTAGTTGTGTGCCAATGTTATAGGTGCTTACATTGGATGTGCCATAAGGCGGATTGGCTACAAATTCGTCATATTCTGTTGTTCCTTGGTTTGGTTGGATACCTGTGTAATGCTTTCGGTCGGTATTTTGCCAAGCCAAATAAGTAATGAATGAACTGTTATCATTGTTGAAATTAATTTGATAATCAGCACTTGCCATCCAAACATCGTGGGTTCGTTCTTCCGATTGTTGGGCAAGATAAGCGGGTTTGTCCGTAACCATTTCACCACCAAACCTATACTCGTGAATGTTACTGATGTTCAATTCTAACTTTTGATTTTCTTTGGGAAGGAAAAACAAGTTTGCACCGATGGAAGTGTTTTTGATAAGGGGAATTTCAGAAAAGTTATCATCATTTGCATCATAAAATTCACGTTCTCGGTGGTTCATAAAAAGTGAAACACCCGAATTTCTATTTTCAGAAACTAAAGTTGCGTTTCCACTAATTGTATTGTCATTGGTTTGTCCGTCAATATTTTGATAGGTATAGTCCAATTCGTAACTGTTATTTTTGGGTACTTTGGTAATTACATTCACCGTTCCGCCAATGGCACTTGAACCATAAAGTGAAGAGCCTCCACCACGGACAACTTCAATTCGGTCAATCATATTGGCAGGCAACTGCTCCATACCATATAAACCAGTAAGCGGACTAAAAATTGGGCGACCATTGATTAAAATCTGTGAATAACCACCTGCTAAACCGTTCATTCGCAATTGGGTATAATTACAGGTTTGACAATCGGTTTCAACTCTTAAACCAGGTTGAAATTTTAATCCTTCTGAAAGATTACACGCCTGAACATTGGTAAGCGTTTGGCTATTGATAACATTCACAATTACAGGAGAATTTGTTTGACGTTTTTGGGTTTTTGTTGCTGTTACAACAACACCTTCCAGTTCCATTGTTTGCTCTGTAAGATTAAAGTCAAGATTGATTTCAGGCTTATTTTTATCAATGGCGAACTCTTTTGTAAGGCTCGCATAACCAATATAAGAAGCCGTTATCTTATAATTCCCAAATGGGATTTTATCAATTGTAAATTTCCCTTGATGGTTTGTAGTTGCTCCATAAGTAGTTGTTTCAATAATAACTTGGGCAAATTCAGCGGGTTGTCCATCTGTTGTAACAATTCCTTTTATAATGCCTGTTTGTGCATTCATGGTTTGAAGTAGCAAAGTAAATAGTGCTGTAAATAGTGTAACTTTTATGTTCATCTTGTTTAGTATTCGTCTTGCAAAACTAATAAGTTAGATATGTCAAACAAAATAATTCGATAATTATTTTTATTTTTGATAAAAAATCATCTAATGGTTTCTTACACAAAAGAGAATTACATCAAGGCTTTGTTTTTTTTGCATCAAAAAAATGAGGCGATTTCTTTGTCTGATTTAGGCGAAGAATTGCAAGTAAATAAGTCTACGGCAAACGATATGATAAAGAAATTACAAGCGGATGGCATTGTGGTTTCTGAAAAATATAAACCCATTAAAATTACAGAAAAAGGCAAACAACGAGCTGCCGAAATTATTAGAAAACATCGTTTATCCGAAATGTTTTTAATGCAAATAATGGAGTTTGGTTGGGAAGAAGTACACGAAATTGCCGAAGAGTTAGAGCATATAAAAACTGACCAG
This sequence comes from Winogradskyella sp., assembly GCA_030149115.1. Classification (GTDB taxonomy): domain Bacteria; phylum Bacteroidota; class Bacteroidia; order Flavobacteriales; family Flavobacteriaceae; genus Winogradskyella. The sequence goes on from JASBSE010000621.1 coordinate 7,876, forward strand.
TTTTTTGACCGAATGGACGAATTATTGGGATTTCCAACTACCGACCCGCACGGTTCTCCTATACCCGATAAAAATGGAAATTTTAATAAACCTAATTATAAACGCCTTTCGCAATTCCCTGAAAAATCTACCGTTATTTTAAAAGCATTGCGTGATAGCTCCACCGATTTTTTATTGTTTTTGAACAAAAAAGAAATTCAACTTAACACAAAAATATCCATTGACCATATTGAATATTTTGACGGAAGTTATACCATTTCTTACAATGGTCATTCAGATGTTGTTTTAGGAAAAACTATCTGCGACCGATTTTTGGTTGAACAGGTTTAAGTTTGTTTGCATTGACTATAACGTGATTCCAGAAATATAATTTGTTAATTAAGCTTTCATTTCCTTTATGGGTTAAAATGGTATGTCTCGTCCTGAAATATGGCTACAGGTTAAAAATTGATTTACGCTGTTAATTTGTATACCATATTTGGTGTTTGATAGTCTAAAGATAAATGTAATCTTATTTCATTGTATAAATTAATTGCATTTTTTGTTGCTCTTTTAGCGTGAGTCACGTTATCAAAGGTCTGATCGAGATAGAACTCATCTTTCAAGATACCGTTTACACGTTCAGCAATTGCATTTTCATAACAATGATTTTCTTCTGTCATACTAATTTTGATGTTGTTTCTCTTTAAAATTTGAGTGTATACATTGCTACAATATTGTATTCCTCTATCCGAGTGGTGTATTAGGTTCTCTGTATTTTTAGTTTTATATAATGCCTTTTTAAGGGCTCTGGTACAACCGCTAAGCTCTAGACTATCACTAAGGTCGTAACCTATGATTTTTCTAGAATACATATCAGTTATAAGAGCCAAGTAACAAAATCCTTTTACAGTTCTGATGTATGTAATATCAGATACCCAAACCTGATTAGGTCTATTAACAAGCACATCTTTGATGATGTTTTTATGTTTGTAAAACCTATGAAAAGAGTTGGTTGTTCTATAGCTAGGTTTCTTTCTGGTAATAAGCATGTTGTGTTTTCTAAGGATATTGAAAAGCGTGTCCCTGCCTACTTTGAGGTTAGCTTTATCAAACTCGTTTTTCAATGATATTTTAAGTTTACGCACACCTTCTCTAGGCAAGGATCTGCGTTTTTGGTTGACAATTTGTATGACCTGTTGTTCAATTTTTAAACGTTTATCAGCTCTATATTTATACTTATAGTATGCATCACGTTTAAGTCCGAAAGCCATACAAATAGTGGTCAAAGACGCAAATCCATTAGCATCGTCTTTAGTCTTGCTTAACGCTCTATATTTAGCTTTTTTTTTAGTTCTGCAACAGATTTATAGCCAAGGTCTTCGGCAGCAACTTCCAGGTATGAATCTTGAATCATAGCATCCAGATCTTTTTTGAGCAACAATTTTTTCAGTTGTTCAATCTCTTTTTGAAGTTCTTTGATTCGTGTTATTTCGTCTTTGGTTTTCACTGTTATTCTAGTGTTCATAAGGTCTTTTCGGTTGTACTTCTTAATCCATTCATTAATGGTAGTTGGTGCAATGCCATAAGCCTTACCTAATTGATACTTGTTTAATTTTCCAGTTGTAAGTTCGTCTAAAATTTTCAGTTTAAAAGGTTCTGAATACCGTCTGATTACTTTGTCATTTTTGTACATAATGTTTAAAATTATGTAGCCTTTATTCAGGACGGGTCAAGCTTGCACATAACGGTTTTGTATAAGAATAGTTGCGGGTTTGCGTGCGAGGAATTTCCGAAGGAAATTCAGATGTAGCAAATACGCAACTATCTTTATTTAAGCACAAAATAGCAATTATTTTTATACGTTGTTGCCTACAGTTGTTTTTA
>JASBSE010000623.1 GCA_030149115.1 Winogradskyella sp.
ATTAAAAGTCTTACTTCCTGAAAAGACTGAAAAATGGCGTAAAAACAAACCAGGAAAAACAAAGCATACTTTTAACGATGCTGTACCTTTTAACCAACGAAAGGATAAGGTGAAGTATAAGAAGAAAAAGCGAAAGTAATTTTCTTCTTTTTATAAATCCCTTCTTCCATACTTTGCAGCAATCACGCTAATCGCTACAATTTGAAACGCGTGAAACATCATAATTGGCAATAAAATAATGCCTAAAAATGAAGCGTTTTGAAATAGTATTTTAGAAAATACTGTACCGTGAACTAAAGACTTTTTGGTACCGCAAAATTGTGCTGTAATTCGGTCTTCGATAGAAAAATGAAACCGTTTTGCAACAAAACCTATAAATAGATATACTATCCAAAAGATTAAGATAGCAACAGCTAAAACTACTAGTAATTTAAAAGGGCTTAAATTTTCGAAAATGCGATCTAAAAAGGATTTAGAAAAGCTTTTGTAGATAATTAACAAGATCACACTTTTATCAAATAGCGTAATTTTTTTGCTGTGTTTTAAAGCAAAAGCACCTAAAAAGCGTCGTAACACTAAACCTAAAATAACTGGTGCTAAAATTTCTAATAGTAACTTTTGATAGACTTCGATTAAGCTGTAATCTGTTCCGGTAGAAGTCATAAAAAGACCAATCCATAACGGTGTAAGGATCACGCCAATTAATCCAGAAATACTAGCATTAAAAATAGCTGCAGGAATATTTCCTTTGGCAATAGATACCATAACTACAGATGATGATACTGTTGAAGGCAACGCTGCTAAAAACATAAAAGCTAGCCAAAGTGCTTTGTTATCTTCAGTAATTAAAGGGTATGTGGTCAATACAATTAAAGGAAAAACAATAAACGTAGTCGCCTGAATTAAGATGTGTAGTTTCCAGTTTTTTAAGCCAATTTTTATTTGTTGCGGACTTAATTTTAGTCCGTAGAAAAAGAAAATAAGCGATATACCAATACTGCTCAAAGTGTTTAAAATCTGAGCGCTTTCACCTTTACCCAAATCAGGATAAATGTATGCCGCTATCACAGTAATTATAATAGCAATGACGAATTTGTCTATTTTCAAAATTCGATAGAGATTTTAAATTTAATGCGCTTCTAACCAGTTTTCGCCAAGACCAATTTCAACATCTAATGGTACCGATAAAGTAAATGCATTTTCCATTTCGGTTTTTATGAGTTTTGAAATTTCATCAAGTTCTGGTTTATAGACATCAAATACCAATTCATCATGAACTTGCAATAGCATTTTGGTTTTGTAATCACTAGCTTCTAATTTCTCAAAAATGTTAATCATTGCTAGTTTGATGATGTCTGCTGCACTACCTTGAATTGGTGCATTTACCGCATTTCGTTCAGCAGCACCACGAACAACCGCATTTCTAGAATTGATGTCTTTTAAATATCTGCGTCTGCCTAAAACCGTTTGCACATAACCATGATCGCGAGCAAAATCGACTTGTTTGCTGATATAGTTTTTCAGTTTTGGATAGGTTTCATAATAGGTATCGATTAGTTCTTTAGCTTCGCTACGTGATAAATCGGTTTGATTGCTTAAACCAAATGCCGACACACCATAAATAATTCCAAAATTCACCGTTTTTGCATTACTACGTTGTTCTCTAGTCACGTCTTCAATAGCAACATTAAATACTTTTGAAGCAGTTGAGGCGTGAATATCTTCACCATGTTTAAAGGCTTCAATCATGGTTTCTTCTTCGCTCAATGCTGCGATAATACGTAATTCAATTTGAGAATAATCGGCAGCTAATAACGTGTAGTCTTCGTTACGAGGCACGAACGCTTTTCGCACTTGTCTTCCACGTTCTGTACGAATAGGAATGTTCTGTAAATTAGGGTTATTACTACTTAAACGACCAGTTGCTGCAACAGTTTGCATATAATCTGTATGTACGCGACCTGTAGCTTCTTCAACTTGAAGTGGTAAGGCATCTACATAGGTGCTTTTTAGTTTGGATAAACCTCTAAATTCTAGAATGTTTCTGATGATTTCATGGTCTTTTGCCAAGTAACTCAATACATCTTCTGCGGTAGAATATTGACCAGTTTTGGTCTTTTTTGGCTTGTCTACCAACTTCATTTTTTCAAATAAAATAACACCTAATTGCTTTGGTGATGCAATGTTGAATTCTTCGCCAGCAGTTTCATAAATGCTTTTTTCTAAGTTGGCAATGTCTGTATTTAATTGCTCTGATAAGCTGTTTAAAAAGTCTTTATCAAGGTTGATACCTTCCAATTCCATAGCAGCTAAAACACGTAGTAATGGGATTTCAATCTCATCAAACAGCTTTTGTGTATTGGCTTCGCCTAACTCTTTTTCAAAATGTTCTTTAAGTTGAAGTGTGATATCGGCATCTTC
>JASBSE010000624.1 GCA_030149115.1 Winogradskyella sp.
TGAAAGTATGCGAATTTTACTGTTTTATTTGTTGTTATTTAACTTGTGTTCTTGTAAATCTGAAGAGCCTATAAAGCAAAGAAATTTTTCTGAAGTTGAGATTGAAAATTTGTTGCAAGATTCGTTGATGAATGTTAGGGCGATTGAATTAAATAAGGATCAGTTGAAAGGCATTTCTTCTAATGGAAAAGAAGTTCAAATGTTCATTGAAGATGAAGAGGCTATTTTATTGGAGACTATCGGTTCTGATAATTCAAGATCGTGTGCAATTTTAGAAGAAGATTTTTTTAATCTGTCAATTGGAAGTCCAGCAAGATTGTACAAAAGCGGGATGTTGGTTTATTACGAGGACAACCCAAAAGCCTTCTACGATTCTATGGACTTTTGGAATGACCAAGAAGGTATTGCTATTGGAGACCCAACAGATGATTGTATGAGTATAATCATCACCAGAGATGGAGGTGAGACTTGGACAAAATTATCTTGTGATGATTTGCCAAAAGCCAAAGAAGGTGAAGCGGCTTTTGCAGCGAGTGATACTAATATTTCAATAGTTGGAGATCATACTTGGGTAGCCACAGGAGGCAAGGCAAGTCGGATTTTATATTCGCCAGATAAAGGTAAAACATGGGACGTTTATGATACACCAATTGTTCAAGGAAAAGAAACAACAGGTATGTATTCCATAGACTTTTATGATGAGAATAATGGTTTTGCCATTGGTGGTGATTACACTAAGCCTAATGATACTTTAAACAACAAAATAAAAACAACAGATGGTGGTAAAACTTGGCAAGTTGTAGCTAATGGCAAAGGTCCAGGTTATAGAAGCTGTGTGCAGTACATTCCAAATTCTAATGCTAAGGAATTAGTGGCTATAGGTTTTAAAGGTATTGACTATAGTAATGATTCTGGCGAAACATGGAAGCATTTAAGTGACGAAGGTTTTTATACGATAAGGTTCTTGAATGATTCTGTAGCTTATGCTGCTGGTAAGGGACGTATTAGTAAACTGACTTTTAGAGAATAAAAAAGAGACGCTATGGTCTCTTTTAAT
>JASBSE010000625.1 GCA_030149115.1 Winogradskyella sp.
GTGCCATTAAAACAAGCCGCAATAGAAGCAGGAGCAGTACGTACAACACCAATTTTATTAACTGCAGGAACAGTAGTCATAGGTGCGTTTGTTATCCTGTTTGACCCGATCTTTCAAGGATTAGCTATTTCGTTAATGGGCGGAACCATCGTTTCAACTGTGTTAACCTTATTAGTTGTGCCTTTAGTGTATTATATGATAGAACGTAAAAACCACGAATAAAAAAGTCACTTCGAGTGACTTTGAAGAATGAGTAATTATATAGAGAAGTTGAATAAGTTCTCGATACAATTTCAACAAGTTGAAATCACTCGAACTGACGGAAAATATAAATAATATGAAATTAGTTATTGTAACAGCAGTAGAAGAGTTTCAAAATGAAGTTTTGAAATTATTCAAAAGTGCCAATATAGATAGTTTTAGTACGTCAGATATAGATGGCTATAAAAACATTCCAAACTTGTTGGCAACATCGAGTTGGTTTCCTAGTGTTAAGGGAGGGAGCGAATCTCATATGTTTTTCTCATTTACAGAAGAAGAGCAAATAGAGCGTTTATTTCATCTTATTGCAGAATTTAATTCAAAAATTGAAACCAATAATCCTATCAGAGGAGTTGTATTACCTATTGAAAAATATATTTAAACTTTAAAAATTATGATTAACAGATACATTAGAGCAATCGCAGGAACATTTGTAATTATAAGTGTCCTTTTAGGCATGTATGTCAATGAAAATTGGTTATGGTTTACCATTTTTGTTGGGGCCAATTTATTGCAGTCATCAATCACCAAATGGTGTTTAATGGAAGATATTTTAAGAAAAGTAGGGATTAAAGACTCGAAAGAATCTTGTAATTAATAGCAACTAGAGTGTTAAAAAAGTCCAGTGCCTGTTTTAGGTCTGGGCTTTTTTTATGTAAATATTTGAAATTGAGAAGAAAACATGATTAATATCATAATCTATAGTGTGCGCTCTTAGTACCTTTAATGGTATATATAGAAACTAAAAATTTCATAATTATGGAACTCGCAAATAAAACAAAAACAAGGGTTTATACCTTCGGTAATAAGAAAGCTGATGGTAATAGCTCCATGAGAAATTTGCTAGGAGGTAAAGGTGCCAACCTAGCAGAAATGAGCGCAATTGGTATTCCTGTGCCTCCTGGATTCACCATTACTACAGAGGTTTGTACAGAGTACAATCAATTAGGAAAAGATGAGGTTATCAATCTTATTAATAGCGAAGTAGAATTAGCAGTGGCTAAGATTGAAAAAACCATGAACACCAAATTTGGTGATGCTAAAAATCCGTTGTTATTATCAGTGCGTTCCGGAGCTAGAGTATCTATGCCAGGAATGATGGATACTGTGTTAAATTTAGGATTGAATGATGATGTCGTTGAAGGTCTTGCTAAGAAAACCAAAAACGAACGCTTCGCATGGGATTCTTACAGACGCTTTGTGCAAATGTATGGAGGTGTTGTTATGGGAGTTAAAGCCATAAATAAGGAAGACTTAGATCCTTTTGAGGAAATTATAGACAATTTAAAAGAAAAACGAGGTATTGCTTTAGATACTGATTTTACGGTTCAAGATTTAAAAGATTTAGTTTTCGACTTTAAAAAAGCAATTTACAGACGTATAGGAAAAGAATTCCCAGCTAATCCTTGGGATCAGCTTTGGTTAGCTGTTATGGCCGTTTTTGATAGTTGGAATGGTAAACGTGCTGTCTATTATAGAAACATGCATGGTTATCCTGCAGATTGGGGAACAGCTGTGAATGTGCAAGCTATGGTATTCGGAAACATGGGTGAAAATTCAGGAACTGGTGTTTGCTTTACTCGAGATGCAGGTTCTGGTGAGAATTTATTTAATGGTGAGTATTTAATCAATGCTCAAGGTGAAGATGTGGTTGCAGGTGTTCGTACTCCACAACAAATCACTAAAATTGGATCTCAACGTTGGTCTGAATTAGCACAAATCACAGAGAAGCAAAGAAAAAATTCTTATCCTTCGTTAGAAGAAGTTATGCCAGAAATATTCAACGAATTAAATGGCTACCAACAAATTTTGGAAAACCATTATCGTGATATGCAGGATATGGAATTTACCATTCAAGAAGGTAAGTTATGGATTCTTCAAACACGTAATGGTAAACGTACTGGTGCTGCCATGGTTAAAATCGCTATGGACTTATTAAAACAAGAAATAATCTCTGAAGAAGAAGCATTATTACGAATTGAACCTAATAAATTAGACGAATTATTACATCCTATTTTCGATCCTACAGCTTTAAAATCTGCGAATGTCATTGCTCAAGGTTTACCAGCTTCTCCTGGCGCAGCTACAGGTCAATTGGTATTCTTCGCTGAAGATGCAGATAAATTTAAAAACTCTATACTTACAAGAATTGAAACTTCTCCAGAAGATTTAGAAGGTATGAATTTAGCTAAAGGTATTCTTACCGCTCGTGGAGGTATGACATCGCATGCAGCGGTAGTTGCTAGAGGTATGGGTAAATGTTGTGTATCTGGTGCAGGTGCTTTAAAAATCAATTATAAAACCAAAACCATGTGGGTTGAGGGTAAAGAATATCACGAAGGTGATTGGATTTCTATCAACGGCTCTACAGGTAATATTATTGATGGAAAAGTGGCTACAGTAGAACCAGAATTAACGGGTGAGTTTGCTGAAATCATGACGCTTTCTGATAAGTATAGTAGCATGAAAGTGCGTACCAATGCTGATACGCCAGAAGATGCTAAAGTAGCACGTAATTTTGGTGCGACAGGAATTGGATTAACACGTACCGAACATATGTTCTTCGAAGTAGATCGTATTAAAGCGATGAGAGAGATGATTCTTTCTGATACCGTAAAAGGTCGTAAACAAGCTTTGGCTAAACTGCTTCCTATGCAGCGTGAAGATTTTGAAGGCATCTTTGAAGCTATGGAAGGTCTTCCTGTAACCATTCGTTTGTTGGACCCACCATTACATGAGTTTGTACCTCACCAATTAGCCACTCTAAGAGAGTTGGCAGATAAGATGCATGTGTCTTTGGAGTCTGTTAAAATTAAAGTTGCGGATTTGGAAGAGTTTAATCCAATGTTAGGACATCGTGGTTGCCGTTTAGGAAATACTTATCCTGAAATTACAGAAATGCAAACACGTGCTATCATTGAAGCAGCTTTAAACTTGAAAGAAAAAGGTATTGACACCAAACCAGAAATTATGGTGCCATTAGTTGGTACATATGATGAGCTTGTGGCTCAAGAAACGATTATTAGAGAAACAGCAGAAGCTATTTTTGCTGAAAGAAAAGATAAAGTGGACTATTTCGTAGGAACCATGATTGAGATTCCTCGTGCTGCACTCATGGCAGATAAAATTGCAAAACGAGCAGACTTTTTCTCTTTCGGTACTAACGATTTAACACAAATGACCTTTGGCTATTCTAGAGATGATGCTGGTAAATTCTTACCTATTTATCTAGAGCAAGGTATCCTAAAACATGATCCTTTTGAAGTATTGGATCAAGAAGGTGTTGGTCAATTAGTCACCTTAGGTACACAACGCGGACGTAGCACCAATCCAAGATTGAAAGTCGGAATTTGTGGAGAACATGGTGGTGAACCATCCTCTGTAGAATTCTGCTACAATAATGGCTTGGATTATGTAAGTTGCTCTCCTTACCGAGTTCCAATTGCGAGAGTTGCCTCTGCACAAGCAGCTATTAAAGCGATATTTAATTAATCTTCTTTAAGATGTTTTAAACTTCCTGAGATTTTTTCTCAGGAAGTTTTTTTATGTGTTAAACATTTTGACTATCGATTTAAAAATTAGTTAAAATATGTAACATATTGATATTGTTTGCGTCAAATAAGTGTAAATAAGTAAATTATGGAATCTAATTATCATACACTCAAACGAACAGACAATCAATTATTGGTTATAACACACCTTGCACAGATGTTAACCTATGTAACGGGATTTGGAGGTTTAATAGTACCACTAATTCTTTGGGCAACACAAAAGGATAGAGTAGATGGCATGGACGAGCATGGTAAATCTATTGTTAATTTTCAATTGAGTATTATCGTTTATTGTGTACTAAGTATACCTTTAATGTTTTTATTTGGCTTAGGAATCTTACTTCTTATTTTAACAGGAATTTTAGCCTTTATTATGCCAATCATAAATGCAATAAAAGCTAGTAATGGCGAATTACCTAGCTATCCATTATCTCTTAGTTTTATTAGTTAGTTAGCATTTCTGAAATGATTCAGAGTCAGAGAGATAGGGTAAAAACGCTCACAGAAATGTGGGCGTTTTTGTTTGTTTAGAAAAAAAATCGGCAATTACAGAAGAATCAAATTTAGATTAGGTAATTAAATATTATGTTTGTTTTTGCTTAGTTATGTTCAATAATTTCAAACATATATTATTTTTTCTGTTGTTCAGTCTTTCAGTGGTTTACTCTCAAGATCCTGTAGTTGAGCACATGTCTAAAATATCTAATTTACCAGATGTAGAATTTTATGATATTTTAGAGGATAATTACCATTATATCTGGCTTGCAGTAGATAAAGGCTTGTATAGGTATAACGGAAAAAACTACAAAAAGTTTACAAATCCAAACCAAAAAGTAAATTCATTATTTCAATTAAAATTAGATAAAAAAGGAAGACTTTGGTGTATCAACCTTTACGGTCAAATATTTTATATTGAAAACAATACATTAACCCTTTTTTATGATGCTAACAAGTTAGTAAAAGGGCAATTATCACCTTTCGAAATTACAGACAAAGCCATACGTTTATTTACCGTAGACGGTATTTATGACATTGATTTTGAAGATAAAAGCATTGTTAAGCTTTTTGAAGGTATGTCCGTTAGCGAGAGTTCTTATAATAAATTGTCTTATGTTATTAAGATGGACTCTGATGATAGACCTTCAAAAGAGAAGCAAAATTGGTATCAAATTAAGGATGATAAACTAAAACTACTAATAGAGCTGACTTCAAAGTTCAGAATGCAGTCACCAAAGATATATGCTTTTAAAAATTCAGCACTTTTAAATTTTAAAGAACAAGGTAAAAATCAATTCTATTATTACAATACTCAAGCTGATAAAGTCAAAAAACTAACAACACCAAAAAATCTTGAAGATGTAACTATTTACAACATTATATCTTTAAATAATGATTATTGGTTTTTAACAACTTCTGGTGTTTTTATATTTCAATTAAAACAAAATCAATTAATTTTTAAAGAACAATTATTTAGTAGCGAATCTGTTACTGATGTGTTAGTAGATTTCAATAAAAATTATTGGTTCACTACCTTAGATAATGGTGTTTTTGTGTCATCTAATTTAAGCATAAGACGTCTTAATTTAGACCTTACAAAAGATAAAATTACAGCAGCTTGTGCGTTAAATAACAATCAATTTTTACTTGGGACCAATAGTGGTAAATTGTTGTTTTATAACAATAAAGAAGTGTTTAAAACCCTAAAATTACCAGGTTCTAAAATTATTGGTAATTTGTTTTTTGATGCTTTACAAAACCATGTTATTGTTAGTATTAATGCTTCTGAATCTTATAGTGTAGACTTAAACACATTCACTTTAAAAGACCAAAAAAATAAATACTCTGTAGCCAAAACATTTTCTAAAATAAATGAAGAAAACCTCTTTTATGGTAGTTATAAGGAAGCTGTAGTTTACAATAAACCTTACACATCAGATTCAATACGAATTATTAGAGAAAGCAGAGTGAAAACTTCTGAAGTCTTAGAAGAAAAACTTTTCGTTTCTTTCATTGATGGTCTTTATCAATTTGATGTAAACAATTTTAATTCAAAAGAAATTAAATTAGAAAATGAAAGTGTTTTAGTTAATTCAATTGCAAAAAATAATAATGAAGTTTGGCTTGCTACACAACACAATGGTTTGTTGTGTTTTAAGGACAATCAATTGATTTCAAAACAAGATATTTTACCAAAACAAGTTCAAATAAATACATTAAAATCTGACGGTGAATTTCTATGGATTTCAACAGATGAAGGTTTTTTTAGATTTCAACCAAAAACCAATCAAATTAAGAGTTTAAATACGCAAGATGGATTGACTTTGTCGGTTGATAAATTCATCATTCTTCAAGATTATTTAGTCGCAACTTTCCCCAATTCATTTTATTTAATGCCTAAAAATGAAGCACTTTTTAAAGACTTTAAAACTTCTAAAGTGTGGATGGAATCTGTAAAAATTAATGATAAAGATACCGTAGTCAATACCAATTATAATTTACCATATAATTTTAATAATTTAAGGTTTGATTTTAACTCTAACGGCTTTCAATCTAATAAGCACGTTGGTTACAAATACCGCATAAAGCCAATTGATACTACATGGCGAGACGTTCCTTTAAACACACATTTTGTAGTGTTTAATAGTTTGTCTAGCGGTAAATATACTTTTGAGTTACAAGGTCAAAATATTGGTAGTAAAGATATACAATTTGCAAGTCCAATTACCTTTACCATCAACAAACCCTTTTGGGAAACATACTGGTTTTATGCGCTAATTTTATTGGTTGTTGTAGGTTTGATTTGGTTATATTTTAGATGGCGACTTAGACAAAAAGAAGCGCAGAGAATTGCCGAAATCGATAAAATATTAATCGACAAAAAAATCACTAATTTGAAGTTAGAAAACCTGCGATCTCAAATGAATCCGCACTTTATTTTCAATGCTTTAAATTCCATTCAAGATTATATTATTTCAAATGAAAAAGAGCTTGCAAGTTCATATTTAGTGAAGTTCAGCAGATTAATCAGAATGTATTTGGATTATAGTCAACAAAACGAAATTACTTTAGAAGAAGAACTAAATGCCTTAAAACTGTATTTAGAATTAGAAAAAGTTAGATTTGAAGACGAGCTAACATATAGTTTAAATGTAGATAAAAAACTAAATGTTAGACAAATAAAAGTTCCGTCGTTATTTATTCAACCTTATGTGGAAAATGCATTAAAACATGGACTTTTACACAAATCTGGTGAACGATTATTAAAGGTTGAAGCTAAAGCAACCAATGAAAACACACTTGTAATTACAGTAGAAGATAACGGAATTGGAAGACAGCAATCTGAAGCTTTAAAACGAAGTGATAAACCACACAAACCCTTTGCTACCAAAGCAAACGAAGAACGTGTAAGGCTTTACAAAAACAAATTAAAAAGAAATATTAATATAGAAATTATAGATTTATATAATTCTAATCAAGAATCGACTGGTACAAAAGTGGTAATCACCATGCCAATACAATAAATTATGAAGGCTATAATCATTGACGACGAAAAGCGCGCAAGACATTTATTGTCTAATTTAATAACAGAACATTGCCCAAGCATAGAAGAGATTAATGAAGCTTCAGATTTAAAGTCTGGTGTAGATTTAATTAAAACAGAGCATCCAGATATCGTGTTTTTAGATATTGAAATGCCCAACCAATCAGGTTTAGATATTTTAGAATATTTCCCTAATCAAATTGATTTTAAAATCATTTTTGTAACAGCATATAACCAATATGCAATAGAAGCTTTTAAACTTTCGGCAGTAGATTACTTACTTAAACCTGTTGATATTACAGAACTTAAAGAAGCGGTTACAAAAGCAAAAGAAGCTATAGAAGCCAACAATTTAAGTGGTCAATTAAATAAGTTACGTGACTCTTTAAGGCAACTATCAATGGATAAAATTGCTTTAGAAATTCCTAAAGGCATTCTTTTTGCATCGCATAACGATATTGTTTATTTTGAGGCAGATGGTATGTATACCAACGTACAATTGGTAGAAGGAAAGCAAAAAACCATTTGCAAACCGTTAAAGCATTTTGTAGAGCAATTATCTAAAAACGCTATGTTTTTTAAGTGTCATCGTTCGTATTTAATCAACTTAAAATATGTTGAAGAATTAGTGAAAGACGATGGTGATTATCTATTGATGAGTAATCAAAAACGTATTCCTATTTCTAAGTCAAAACGCGATCAGTTTCTTGAAGTGGTCAAGGAAACTTTTATGTGATTTTCATTCAGAAAGAAATTAGAGCTATTCAGAAAAAAGCAAATTGAAAACCTTAAATGTAGTAGTTGCTTTGTAGTTGAAAATAAAAATAAATCTCAACTACAATGAAAAAAACATTACTCTTATTTACAACCTACCTATGTTTGGGTGTGTCTGCAATTTTTGCTCAAAATGTTAACATTCCAGATTTCAACTTTAAAAATTATTTATTAAATAATACAGCAATTAATACAAATTCTGATTCGGAAATTTCTGTTGCAGAAGCGCAAGCTTTTACAGGAACCATATCGGCAACATCTTTAGGTATTACAGATTTAACAGGAATTGAAGCTTTTGTAAACCTAACTATATTAGAAGTACATTCAAATATCCTATCATCATTAGATGTTAGTAATAACACTAGTTTAACACGATTACATTGTGCAAATAACCAAATAACCACGATAGATATTAGCGGTATTCCGACATTAAATCAAATTCATTGTCAAAATAATCAGTTGGTAGAATTAAATTTAGCTAATGGGAACAATGCTAATTTTTTATACATGAAATCTTACGGAAACCCAAATTTAACTTGTATTCAACATGATGCTAATTACACACCATCGTATACTAATGCTGGTCAGTATGCACAAGGATGGACAAGAGATGCAAACTCTAGTTATTCTTCTACCTGTAATTATGGACCTGTTTATGTAGATGCTAATGCTTCTGGAGCTAATGACGGAAGCTCGTGGATTGATGCTTATACAACAATTGATGCAGCATTGGCTGTAGCTGGTCCAAATAGAAAAATATGGGTAGCTAAAGGTGTTTATAAGCCTTCAGCTCAAAACACGCCTTTAGAAATAAATGATACTAGTATTGCTATTTTTGGTGGATTTGATGGTACTGAAACTCAATTATCAGATAGAGATTTAACACTAATAAATACAACTAATGCAACTGTTATTACAGGTGATATGAATGGTGATGATGTTGATGGTGATTTTACATCTAATAAATCTGATAATGCAGATAGATTAATTGTAGTTGATGCTACAAACATTACGATTGATGGTTTTATTTTAGAAAATATTTACGATACATCTAGTAACGCGCTTACTGAAGATAATGGTGTTATTTATTCAAAATATTATGGTGCTTCAACTTGGATTGAAAACCTAAGCATAAAAAACTGTAGCTTTAAAAATAACTATAGTAATGATTTTTTAATTAAAGGAACTGGCTTAAAAGAAAACTTCAAACTTTACAACGTAAGCTTTACAAATAATGTAAGTACTGGACAAAGTATTATTTTATTTTATACAGATCGCTTTAATAATATTTATGCAGATTTTTCTAACGTACTGTTTGCTGATAATGAAACCAAGTTTTCTGTTATCAATGCATATAGAATTCCTGATGGTTCATTTACCAACTACAGAGACTTAGATTTAATAATATCTAATTCATCTTTTATTAATAATAATGTAGTAAACGTCAATAATACATCTTATGGTCAGGCTATTATCATGGGTTCTGATAATACTAGAGGACACTTAGAGATAAATAACTCTATCTTTTTTGGCAATACGTTAAATGGAGTTTATGCAGATAGAGATATTTCTTATGGTACTCAGGGAAATCATTATGAATTAGTAATTAATAATTCAATAACTCAAATCACAAACAACGGAGGAGCATCAGGAGCTTTTGCAGCACCATCATTTACTAATGTTCAAGATTTAGACCCAAATATAGTATCTCTTAATTTAAGTGCAGATTATAAACCAACAGCAAGTTCATCTTACATTATAGACCAAGGAGACAATACTTTATACGATACTGCTTTATTTGGTGATTTAGATTTATCAGGTAATGATAGAATATTTAACACTACGATAGACTTAGGTGCTTACGAGTATAATTCTACATTGGGAATTGATGATGTTTCTTTAAATACAAATTCAGTAAAACTATACCCAAATCCTGTAAGTGACAGGTTATTTATTAAGTCTACAGAGCAAATTGAAGACATATCCATTTACAATATTAAGGGTCAGCTTATAAAGCAAGCTATTGAAACTACAAATGGTATTGATATATCTGTATTACCTTCAGGATTATACATGATCCAAATCAAAACCTCTAACAATACTATTAATCAGAAGTTCCTTAAGGGCTAAGTTGATGCTACTTCAACTTGATTTAGCGCTCACTTTTGTGGGCGCTTTTTTTATGAACAAAAAAAAGGCTTACCATTACAGTAAGCCTTTTTAATAAGTAAATGTTGAAATAGCAATATTATTATAAGCTTAGTTATTTAGCATTACTGGCATTACTAGCATAGTTACATGCTCACCTTCATCTAACCCATCAACTGGA
>JASBSE010000626.1 GCA_030149115.1 Winogradskyella sp.
ATGTCTTCAGAAACAGGTGTTGTAGATATCAAGCCTGAAAATGTAAGCTTTCATGGGCGTTTAGAGCCAGGTAAAATGTTTTTGGTTAATATGAATGAAGGCCGAATTGTTAATGATGAAGAGATAAAAGAGGAGATTGCAGCAAAACATCCATATCGAAAGTGGCTGAACGATAATTTAGTGCATTTGAGAAGTATCTCTGCTAAACGTGGCCCGATTAAATATGATGAAATTGAGCTAAAAAAACGAAAAATAGTTTTTGGTTATACCAGAGAAGATTTAAATACAATAATTAAACCAATGGCTCAAAATGGTAAGGAACCTATAGGTTCTATGGGAAGTGACACTCCTATAGCTGTTTTGTCAGAACGTCCGCAGTTGGTTTATAACTATTTCAAGCAAATATTTGCTCAAGTAACCAACCCACCTTTAGATGGTATTCGTGAGGAATTGATTACGGATATCAGTTTAACACTCGGTAGCGATGTTAATTTGTTTGACATAAGTCCTGATCACTGTAAAAAACTAAAAATTCAAAATCCAGTAATTTCAAAACACGATTTAGATAAAATCAGAAATTATGATACTAATCCTAACTTTAAAGTTGAATCCATTTCAATACTATACGAAGTTAATAGAGGATTAAATGAACTTGAAGTAGCTTTAGAAAATCTTATGTCTAAGGCATCAAAGGCTATTGATAATGGTGCAAATATTATTATTCTTTCAGACCGCTATGTTGATGAAAACCACGCTCCAATTCCAGCACTTTTAGCTTGTTCTTATGTGAATCATGCATTACACAAACTACAGAAACGCTCAAAAATCAGTTTAATTATTGAATCTGCCGAACCACGTGAAGTGCATCATTTTGCACTATTATTTGGTTTTGGAGCAAGTGCTGTAAATCCTTATATCGTTAACGAAATTGTTCAAGAGCAAGTTGATGCAGGTGAAATTTCTGAATTGGAATATTTAGAAGCTATTAAAAATTATAACAAAGCTATAGGTAAGGGTATTCTTAAGGTGATGAATAAGATCGGAATTTCTACCTTAAACTCATATCGAGGATCGCAATTGTTTGAGTGTATCGGTATCAATACACAGACTGTAGATAAATATTTTCCAAATACTCCAACCCGAATTCAAGGTATTGGTTTAAGGGAAATAGAACAGGAAATTGTAAAACGTCACAGAAAAGCTTTTCAGCCCAATGATGACCAAGCAGACATTGAAATTGGTGGAGATTACAGATGGAGA